>NZ_NHBI01000056.1:0-39861 GCF_002167505.1 Sulfitobacter sp. TMED3
GTGCGTCCATAAGGACACTCGATAAACGATCTCACAGCTCAGCAGCCAGACGGCCCTCGGCGGAGGTTTACGCATCAGGCGATCATTACATCTGTCGAGAGTGGCATGAAATACGGGCCCGACGTTGGGCTTGATACCCTGAAGGCGCATGTGGTGGGATATCTGCAAGAAAGCGTGCCGGACGCCCTGACGGCTCTGACGCCGGGTGACGGTGTGCTGGATCGGCTGATTGAGCGGTATTCGCTCGAGGCGCTGGCGAAGCTGGGCGAGCCGTCTCTGCCCACTCGATAATTGAGTGCGGCATCATGTATCGAATCCACCAGTTCGATTGGCGGTGAGGCGTGATTAATTATCTACTCGTCGCGATTACCGCTTTTAACTTTTTTTGTGGTTTCGCTCAGGGGGGTGAGGAGAAAGTTTGCTTCAAGCAGACTTTCGCCACTCTCCGGTGCCCCTCGGTTAATTCTGGGTTCCGAAACGTCGTAAATTCCGGTTGTTTCAAAAACGTTGCCAAAAACGTCAGTAAAACGATTGAAGGTCTCGAAGGTGGAACTGACTGCTTGAGCATCGCGCAAGACCGCGACCGGAATACCATTGAGACCGTCGATAAATCTATCTTCTTTGCGGAAACGAATCCCATCGCCGTTTTGTATGAAACCGTCCTTTGCAAAATGAAAATAGACAGGGTCTCTTTTAATTCCATCAATAGTAAGCGTTGCCTTTGCCCAAGCAGTCACATGTGCTGCTACAGTATTCCCGAAATTTCGAATTTCCGCATTAAAAAGTCCGGTTGTAACCGTCTCTGGACCGGAGAAATCGACCACTTCAAACTCAAAACTCTCGACATTAAAAAGGACATGTGCGCGAGTTTGCGCCTCGCCAATTACACGGGTGTCGTTGGCCATGCGTTGAGTGGCAAGCAGGGTGCGCCAGACGTAGTAGACACCAAGAGCTGTAACGAGGGCCATCAAAACAGTTACTATCAGCATCGCAAACGCCCAACGGGCCATATCCCGTTGGGCTACAAGATTGCTCTCGGAGCGCTCATGCTCATTGGTGGCTTCTACTACTCCAATCACGCATGCCGAAAAGGCGACACCATCACGCCAGCTACAGTTTCGGCGTATCTCTTTCTGGGCATGGCTGGCATAGGTGTCGGAATTGGCCTGATACTCACCTGCCTGCTCCCCTCTTAGGTATCCGGTCTTATAGACGCCCCAACCTACAAGGCCGAAAACAACTAATCCGAATACAACTGCGATGATCCGACTTTGCATAGGTATTGCAACATAAACGCCGCTGAAAACTTCCCATGGGATAGCGGTTTGCGGACGTTCACCTCTTTCTCACTGATTCCAATATTGGCCAGCCTTTCGATTAGCTGGGCGTATGTCACGCTTTTTCGCCTAAATTTGGCTTTCAAGAGGTTCGCGCCTATTTCCGCGCATTGCGGGATACCTTGATCAAGACACTGAACCTGCTAACTGATGCAGCATGTCAAAGCTGCCCGCTGACCCACTATTCCCGCAGGGCTGCACCCACATCAAGGTGCGGTGCTGGTCTTGCGATCATGAAATAGAGTTCAGGCCTGAGCAGCTACCTGCGGGGATCTCCGTCCATGATTTCGAGAGCCGGGCGAAGTGTCGATGCGGAATGACTTGGCCACATGTCACGCAGTTGCCGAAGGTGCGGCGGAGCTGGTAATCTAGTAATCGGCGTTTCCAAAATGGTTTGTAAGTGATTGATAGTTCGTGAGCCGCCTGTGCGCCTGTTTCCAAGCCAACCACTTGAAATCAATCAATAGGCGTGGAACAGCTGGGTTTACCACCTAACACGCACATCCCGACCGATTCAAAGGCTCAATTCCAGGTCGATCGTGTCGATTGGCCGTGTGACAGGTGCCTTACAAGCCATTGAAATCATATGCGACACATTTCTAATTTCGTGTGACACATGATCGTTGAAAACATTGAATAAAAGCGGAGTTTTGGTAGGCCCGGCAGGACTTGAACCCGCAACCAAAGCGTTATGAGCGCTCTGCTCTAACCAATTGAGCTACAGGCCCGCCTGCGCGGTTTGGTAAGCGGGCGGGCGCGGCGCGTCAAGGGATAGAAACGCGCAGATGTGGCTTAGGTGCATTGCACGCCTGCGCAACCTGCTATAACCCACTTTCGCAAAGGGAACAGGCAGCGGGATGCGTCATGACCAACTCCAAGAACTCGATCACCTATGCAGACGCTGGTGTGGATATTGATGCAGGCAACGCGCTGGTAGAACGTATCAAACCGGCGGCCAAACGGACAAAGCGTCCGGGCGTGATGTCGGGGCTTGGCGGTTTCGGCGCGCTGTTCGACCTCAAGGGGGCGGGCTATACCGACCCGATCCTCGTCGCTGCCACGGACGGTGTGGGCACCAAGCTGCGGATCGCGATTGATACCGGCAACGTCGATGGCGTGGGGGTCGATCTGGTCGCCATGTGCGTCAACGATCTGGTCTGCCAAGGGGCGGAGCCATTGTTTTTCCTCGATTATTTCGCCACCGGCAAGCTTGAGACCGAACAGGCCGCGCGGATCATCGAAGGCATCGCCAAAGGCTGCGAAGGCTCTGGCTGCGCGTTGATCGGGGGCGAGACGGCAGAGATGCCTGGCATGTATTCCGAAGGTGATTTTGACCTTGCGGGCTTCTCTGTGGGCGCGATGGAACGCGGTGCGGACTTGCCCCGTGATGTGGTGGCGGGGGATGTGCTGCTGGGGCTTGCCTCGGACGGGGTGCATTCGAACGGCTATTCTCTGGTGCGTAAACTGGTCGAGATCTCTGGCCTTGGCTGGGATGCGGATTGCCCCTGGGCAGACGGAACATTGGGCGAGGTGCTGCTGACGCCGACGCGGCTTTATGTGAAACCCGCGTTGCAGGCCGTGCGGGCAGGGGGCGTACATGCGCTGGCCCATATCACCGGCGGCGGTCTGACGGAAAACCTGCCCCGCGTTCTGCCCGATGATCTGGGCGCGCAGATTGATCTGGACAGCTGGGAGCTGCCCGGCGTGTTCAAATGGATGGCCGATGTGGGCGCGATCTCGGAAACCGAGATGCTCAAGACCTTTAACTGCGGCGTGGGTATGATCCTTGTGGTCAAGGCGGATGAGGCCGAGGCGCTGACCAAACTGCTACGGCAGGCGGGCGAAACGGTCTATCCGATGGGCAATGTCACCGAGACCACGGGCGTTGCCTATAGCGGCAGCCTGCTGTGACCAAACGGGTTGCGATTTTCCTTTCGGGTGGCGGGTCGAACATGCGGGCGCTGGTCGAAGACATGACCGGCGACCATCCCGCGCGGCCCTGTGTGGTGGTGTCGAATGTTGCGGACGCGGGCGGGATTGCCTGGGCCAAAGACCGCGGCATCCCGACCGAAGTCGTGGATCATAAGCCCTTTGCAGGGGATCGCGCTGCCTTTGAGAACGAATTGACCGCGCGGCTGATGCCCCATGCGCCCGACATCATCTGTCTGGCCGGTTTCATGCGCAAACTGACCGGTGGCTTTACCGATGCTTGGGCGGGGCGGATGATCAATATCCACCCGTCTTTGCTGCCGCGCTATAAGGGGCTGCACACCCATGCCCGCGCGCTTGAGGCCGGCGATATCCAACATGGCTGCACCGTGCACGAGGTCACGGCAGCGCTGGATGACGGGCCGATTTTGGGGCAGGCGACCATTCCCGTCATGGCCGGCGACACGCCAGAGGATCTGGCGGCGCGGGTTCTGGTGCAGGAACATCGTCTTTACCCTGCGGTGCTGCGGCGGTTTGCCAGCGGCAACCGTGATCTTTTAATGCTGGAAAGCTGACCGCGCGGCCTATTGCGCTGAAACCATGCGCTTTTCCATTGCCTGAATGGCTTCCTCTGTCCAAAGTAGCGCTATGAAAACAATCACCACCACCGCCGAGCTTGAAGCCTACTGCACAGAGGCCGCCAAGCATGATTACGTGACCGTCGATACCGAGTTTCTGCGCGAACGGACCTATTATTCCAAGCTCTGTCTGATCCAGTTGGCGATGCCCGGAACCGACGATAGCAATGCCGTTCTGGTGGACCCGCTGAGCGAGGGGCTGTCGCTTGACCCGCTGTACACGCTGTTCCGTGATACGTCGGTGGTCAAAGTCTTCCACGCCGCGCGGCAGGATCTAGAGATTTTCTATGTCGATGCGGGCGTCTTTCCCGAACCCTTGTTCGACACACAGGTCGCGGCGATGGTCTGTGGCTTTGGCGAACAGGTGGGATATGAAACTCTGGTGCGCAAGATCGCCCANCAACCNCTTGATAAGACGTCCCGTTTTACCGANTGGTCNCGCCGCCCNCTGAGNGATGCGCAGGCGAAATACGCGCTGGCCGATGTCACGCACCTGCGCCAGATCTACGAATTCCTTGCGCGTAAGCTTGAACAGACGGGCCGCGCCCGCTGGGTTCAGGAAGAGCTTGAGATCCTGACCAGCCCTGACACCTATGTCACCCCGCCACGCGAGGCATGGCGTCGGGTCAAGACGCGCACGAATTCGCCAAAGTTTCTGGCGCTTGTGCGCGAACTGGCCGCGTTCCGTGAGGAGTACGCCCAGACCCGCAACATCCCGCGCAGCCGCGTCTATAAGGATGACGCGATGGTAGANCTGGCCAGNAACAAGCCGAAAAACCACGAGGAACTGGGCCGCGCCCGTCTGCTTCTGCGCGAGGCCCGCAAGGGCGANATCGCGGATGGTATCCTCAAGGCGGTGGCCGCTGGNNTGAATTGCCCGCCCGGCGATATGCCGCAGCCCGATCGCAGCCGCGACAAGCTTCAGGTCAATCCGGCGCTGTCCGATCTGCTGCGTGTCTTGCTAAAGGCCAAGTCCGAAAGCGCAGGCGTTGCGGCCAAGCTGATCGCCCCCGCTGCGGACCTTGACGGGATCGCCGCAGGGCTGCGTGATGTGGCNGCACTNAAAGGGTGGCGACGCGAGGTATTCGGGGAAGATGCGCTGCGACTGTGCAACGGCGAGATCGCTTTGACCGCGGTCGGNTCCGATCTGAAAGTGGTTGAGCTTTAACGCTCAACCNTTTGGTTTTTATTGATTTTTGNTGGNGTTAGCGGCGCGATGTCATCGCGTTGCGCAGCCCTTCGACGCGGATGGTCGTCACGCNAGCCAGCGTCTGGTTGGTCAGCTTGCGGCCGGCCGTAACCTCGCGGGTGGGGGGCGTGCCGATGGCGGTCGCCTCGCTTGGTTCTACCCCTTCAAGACGGTAGGTCAGAACGCCGTCCACTGGCAGCTCGTCTTCGTTCGCGGGGGTCAGCTGCACCTCGTAAATGCCCTGACGATCCGCGCGACCGGTGGCGCGCACGACGGCACCGCCCGGTACTTCTTCGATCGTCAGATCAATGATCTGGTCGAAGGGGCGACCGGCATATACCACCTCTTTATTCCGCGAGGAGGAGAANANTCCGGTCCGCTGCGGGATCAAAGGGTTGGTCGAGGCTTCCTGACGGGTGATCGGTTCAGACCGCGCGGTCCCGAACCAGTTGAACGGGTTCACACGGCTGTCGCGCACGGTCGCGCAGCCTGTCAAAACAAGGGTCGATACCAGGATGGCTGAAAAGGTCTTGCGCATGGGGTCCGCCGTAGAAATTTCGGTAATATTTGACTAACCCATCCCAGACCCGTTGGGAAGGGGGTGGACCTTTGGCATCGTGCAACCTACCTGTTTGGCAAGCGAAAAGAGGGACGCACCGTGGCNACAGAGGCATTTGAAGAACTGGTCGAGGATTTCGAGTTTCTGGACGATTGGGAAGACCGNTATCGCCATGTGATCGATCTGGGCAAGGCGATGGAGCCGCTGACCGAAGAGCTGCGCGTGCCCGCAACCAAAGTAGATGGGTGCGCCAGTCAGGTCTGGTTGCATACNCAGTTCGAGGACGGCGTGCTCCATTTCGACGGGGCCAGCGATGCGATGATCGTTTCAGGCCTGATTGCNGTGCTTCAAAAACTGTATAACGGCGTGCCCGCGGCCGATGTCAGCGCCATCGATGCCCGTGCCGAGATGGGGCGCCTTGGGTTGAACGAACATCTGTCGGCGCAGCGNTCGAACGGGCTGACCGCGATGATCGAACGGATTCGCGGCGANGCTGCACAGCAGGGTTGAACGCGNGCCTGNGGGNNGTGGCGACGGCTGTGCCAGTTGAGTTTATTTGGCAAAATGAAGATCAGAGCGCCTTGAGNGTGCGCGCCAGATCACCGTAGCCGGTAAAGCGCCGTTCAAANGCNAGGCCGAGCCTATCGGCGCATGTTTTCGCCTTGNCGGTAAGCGCGGGATCATCTGTTTGCGCCTGATACACAAGCTTTTCGTAGTTCCCGAAGTACATATCGCGCAGNTCGGGGTGCCGGTCGAGCCCCATGGGTTTTATAATGAAAGCGTCGAACTGGCGGACCAGAAAATCGGTGAGATAGAAGGTGGTAATCTCGTCCTCCGAGATCTNGGAAAAGCGGTCGTTGCCNTCNAAAAAGCTATAGCAATGCGGNCCTGNGACCATCTGCACGCCAAGTTTCTNACACTCCGCCTCNAGCAATCCGCCGGTGCCGCAGTCGGCGTAGACAACGAATATNTCGTCGTATTTGTCGCGGTGTTTNTCNACGGCTGNGCGGACTTCGTCGGTGATTTTTTCTGGGTAGAGATGCAGCTTGGCGGGCAGGCAGGTCAGGTCCAGATGCGACCAGCCGTTCGCCTCNTTCAGGTCGAGAATTTCCCGCGCCAGCGCCCCGCAGGCGATCAGCAGAATNCGGCCCGTCNGCGGGGNGAGCGGCAGGCCTTTTTCTGTCAGATCACGGTCCGAGGGCGGCTTCATCTCACGCTCCGTCATGCAAAAGGCCCCTCCGGTAGGGAAGGGCCTTTGTGTTCTAGATCAACCGCTTACGNCTTGGCNGCGTTGTGTTTCCGCCCGACCCATTCCTTGGCGGTTTCNACNGCNACGGCGGCATCGCGGCAATAGGCGTCGGCACCGATGGCCTTGCCGAATTCTTCGTTCAACGGGGCCCCGCCGACCAGCACGATATAGTCATCGCGGATGCCCTGTTCGACCATCGTGTCGATCACGACTTTCATATAGGGCATGGTNGTGGTNAGCAGCGCGGACATGCCAAGGATGTCCGGCCCTTCGGTCTCCATCGCTTCAAGATAGGCTTCGACCGAATTGTTGATGCCAAGATCGACAACCTCGAAGCCCGCGCCTTCCATCATCATCGACACAAGGTTCTTGCCGATGTCATGGATGTCGCCCTTGACCGTGCCGATTACCATCTTGCCCACGCGCGGTGCGCCGGTTTCGGCCAGCAGCGGCTTTAGGATCGCCATGCCGCCTTTCATCGCGTTCGCAGCCAGAAGCACTTCGGGGACAAAGAGGATACCGTCGCGGAAGTCGGCCCCGACGATGGTCATGCCACCGACAAGCGCCTTGGTCAGAATATCATAGGGTGCCCAATCGCGTTCGATCAGGATATTGACCCCTTCTTCNATCTCTTCGCGCAGACCGTCATAGAGATCATCAAACATCTGCTGAACAAGTTCTTCGTCGTCCAGATCGGCAAGGATAATTTCGTCTTCATCCGACATAGTCGTTCCTCATCGGTTAACTCACCCGCGCGGGCTTGTGCCTTTTTGTCACATACGCGCCGAAAGCTTCGTGCTTTTTGCGACAAACCCGGCACCGCGTGCGACGCTTTGGTTGTTGGGAAATTACGCTCAATCGTACTGTAAAACAATGGCTTGGGCCAATATACTTGACCATGTTCCCAATTTGTTCGAAAAGATTTGAATGGATCAGGCACAGCGCAAATACAGACTGCCCGGACGGGGCACATCCAGCAACCGCCCGGGCCGGTTCGAGCCGCTGACCGTCAGCGCTGTGGCCGATGGATGGGCGGGCGATGATGACCCTTTGCCGGTCTTGCGCACCCAGGTGAGCGTTGAAATTCCGCGCTCCGTGATCAGCTACAACCAGTCGCCGGACCTGCCGTTCGACCGGTCGATCAACCCGTATCGCGGGTGCGAACACGGCTGTGTCTATTGTTTCGCGCGGCCAAGCCATGCCTATCTGGGGTTGTCGCCGGGCCTGGATTTCGAGACGCGGCTGATCGCACGGCTCGAGGCACCCGAGGTGTTGAAACGAGAGTTGGCGGCGAAGAAATACCAGATCGCCCCCATTGCGATTGGCACGAACACCGATCCCTATCAGCCGATCGAGAAAGAGCATCGGATCATGCGCGCGCTGCTAGAGGTGCTGTCAGACGCGAACCATCCCGTTGCCATTGTGACCAAGGGCAGTCTGATCGAGCGGGATATTGATATTTTGTCGGATATGGCGGCGCGCGGGCTGTGCCGCGTGGGCGTGTCGGTGACGACGTTGGATGCGAAGCTTTCGCGGTTGATGGAGCCGCGGGTGCCTGCCCCGAAACGCCGGTTGCAGGTGATCGAACGATTGGCAGAGGCAGGCATTCCGGTGCGGGTGATGGCGTCCCCCATGGTGCCGGCGCTGACCGATCCCGAGCTTGAGGCGATTTTGGAAGCGGGGCGCGATGCGGGGGCCGTCGCGGCCAGTTGGATCATGCTGCGCTTGCCGCGCGAGGTGTCGCCCTTGATGCAGGAATGGTTGACGGCGCATTACCCTGACCGCGCGGGTCGCATCATGGCGCGGCTGCGCGAGATGCACGGAGGCAAGGAATATGACGCAAATTGGCACCGACGGATGCGCGGCGAAGGCCCCTATGCCGAGATGATTGCGCAGCGGTTTACTTTGGCGGTCAAGCGGTTGGGGCTGGATACGCTCCTGCCGCCAATGCGCTGCGATCTGTTCCGCCCGCCCAAACGGGCGAGCGCGCAGTTGGATTTGTTCGGGGATTAACCCCGGCGGCGGCCACGGCGTGGTGCGCGGGTGGGGCCTTCGCCATCGGTGCCATCGCTGGCCGACGAGAACGGACCAAGGGCCTCGACAATCTGTTCCAGCGTCGGGGCGTCACCCTTGGGCCGGCTGTCGAGAGCGGCGCGCATATGCACCAGATGTTCAGGCATGGTGCCACAGCAGCCGCCAATGATCGACGCGCCGCAGTTGCGGGCCATCTCGGCGTAATCGGCCATCAGTTCGGGCGTGCCGTCATAGTGGATGTGGCCTTCGACGTATTTCGGAATGCCCGCGTTGCCCTTGGACACAATCGGCGTCGGCATGCCTTTGGAGGCGAACCCCAGCACCGTGCGCAAGACATCCGACGCGCCGGTGCCGCAGTTGGCCCCATAGGCCAGCGGGCCATAATCGAGGTCATGCACCATGTCGACCATCGCCTCGGATGTCATGCCCATCATGGTGCGGCCTGCGGTGTCAAAGCTCATCGTGCCGACCCAGTCGAGCCCTGCCAGCTTGAAGCCTTCGGCGGCGGCGCGGTATTCCTCGGGGGCGCTGATCGTCTCCAGCCAGCCCACATCGGCACCACCGGCTTTCAGCCCGTCCGCGGTTTCGTGGAACATCTCGACCGCCAGCGCGTGGGTGAGGGGGCCGACCGGCTCCATGATCTCGCCCGTTGGGCCGACGGAGCCTGCAACGATGACCTTGCGACCGGCCTTATCCGCGACCTCGCGCGCAAGCTCGGCGGACACGCGGCTGAGCTCGTGGGCGCGTTTTTCGGCATTATGTAGTTTCAGACGCGAGGCATTCGCGCCGAAAGAGTTGGTCAGGAAGATATCGCTGCCCGACTGCACCGCACCCTGATACAGCTTGATGATGTTTTGCGGCTGTTCGGTGTTCCACATCTCTGGCGCGTCACCGGACATCAGGCCCATGTTGAACAGGTTCGTGCCAGTGGCACCATCGGCCAGCAGCGTGCCTTTTTCAGCCAGAAGATCGGTGAGGGGGTTGGACATCAAAACGCTCCGCTAAATGGGTGATTTTGCCGTTTCCCACAACGCCCCTGTTGACGCAACTTCATTATTCTCATGATCGTCATGAGCCGCCGCCATGGTTTCTGCGTGCATGAGCGCCATGAGGGCAGGGCGCGCGCTTGCGTGGCAGGGGCGCTTGGACTATGTGACAGGCTAGAAATGGCTGATGGGTATTCCAACCGGCCTGTTGTCTGGAAGGGATGTGCATGGCCCGTCGCACGAAAATCTATGAAGGTACGGCGAAGATCCTGTATGAAGGACCGGAACCGGGGACCATTGTCCAGCACTTCAAAGACGACACAACCGCCTTTAACGCCGAGAAAAAAGCGGTGATCGAAGGCAAGGGCGTGCTGAACAACCGCCTGTCCGAATTCTTCATGACCGGCCTGAACAACATCGGCGTGCCGACGCATTTCATCAAACGTCTGAACATGCGCGAACAGTTGATCCGTCAGGCAGAGATCATCCCGCTCGAGATCGTCGTGCGCAACTATGCGGCGGGGGATCTGTCCACGCGGCTTGGCATTGACGAGGGCATGCAACTGCCGCGCCCGATTGTGGAATATCACTTCAAGAACAACGACCTTGGTGATCCGCTGGTCACCGAGGAACATATCGCCGCCTTTGGCTGGGCCGGTCAGCAGGACATGGAAGACATCCTGAGCCTGTCGCTGCGGGTCAATGATTTCATGTCCGGCGTGATGATGGCCGTGGGCATCCGGCTGGTGGACTTCAAGCTTGAGGTGGGCCGGATCTACGAGGGTGATTTCCAGCGTCTGATCGTCGCCGACGAGATCAGCCCCGACAGCTGCCGTCTGTGGGATATCGAAACCGGCCAGAAGCTGGACAAGGATGTGTTCCGCCGCGATCTGGGGTCGCTGACGGATGCCTATACCGAAGTCGCCCGACGTTTGGGGGTCATGCCCAAGACGTCGACACCGATGATGAAACCGACGTTGATCAACTAGGCTGGCGTCGCAGATGAGTTTATTTTGCAAAATGAAGATAGGGGACGCGTCATGAAAGCACGGGTGCATGTGATGTTGAAAAACGGTGTTCTGGATCCGCAGGGCGAGGCCGTGCGCCACGCGCTTGGAGCCATGGGCTTTGAAGGCGTCAATGGCGTGCGTCAGGGCAAGGTGATCGAGCTGGACCTGAATGATGGCGCAACCAAGGCCGACGTCGAGGCGATGTGTGAAAAGCTGCTCGCGAATACGGTGATTGAATCCTACACAGTGGAGATGAGCTGATGCACGCAGCGGTCATCGTTTTTCCCGGCTCTAACTGTGACCGCGATCTGGCGGTGGCATTCAAGGCGGTCGGTGCCAAAGTGTCGATGGTCTGGCACAAGGACACAAGCCTGCCCGAGGGCGTCGATATTGTGGGTGTGCCAGGCGGCTTTTCCTATGGCGACTACCTGCGCTGTGGTGCCATTGCGGCGAATTCTCCGATCTGTCGCGAAGTGGCGGCCCATGCGGAGCGTGGCGGTTATGTCATGGGGATCTGTAACGGCTTTCAGGTGCTGACCGAAACCGGTCTGCTTCCCGGTGCCCTGCTGCGCAATGCGGGGCTGAAATACATCTGTCGCACCGTACCGCTGCGCGTGGCTACGGCGGACAGCGATTATACATCGGGCTACGAGGCCGGTGCGATGATCGACATCCCGATCGCACACCACGATGGCAATTATTTCGCCGATGGCGATACGATTGCCAAACTGCATGGCGAGGATCGTGTTGCCTTTACCTATGGCGATAACCCCAATGGGTCGCAGTCGGACATCGCGGGCATCCTTTCGTCGAACCGTCGTGTGTTGGGGATGATGCCGCACCCTGAACGCGCCGCGGATGCGGGGCATGGGGGCACGGACGGGGCGGCGCTCTTCCGCGCATTGGCGGGGTCTCTGCTCACAGCGTGACTTGAGTGCACCGGTGAGGACGCGTAGATTGCCGCCATGTTTCGGTCTGCGTCCTCTAGTGAAGCCCCTTTATCTGTCAGCTGGCGCGTCCGGCTGGCGGTTGCTTTGCTTTTGGTCATTGCGGTGGCCACGATTTCGGTCACCAACAAGCTGCTGACGGATCGCTTTACCGAAAGCACACGTAACCGGGCCGAGCTTCGGATCGCGCTCTACAGCGGCAACCTGCTGGCCGAGCTGCGCCAGAACGCGATTGTGCCACAGCTTTTGTCGCGCGATCCCGCCTTGATCGAGGCGCTGACCCGATCTGATTATTCTCTGTCGACCCAGCGATTGATCTCATTTGTAGAGGAGATCGGCGCGGCGTCCTTGATGCTTTATGATATCGACGGGCGCACGGTGGCTGCAACCGACCGCAACCGTTTGGGGGCCTCGCACCGGCAAGAGGCGTATTTTGTTGATGCGTTGCGATCGAATTCGACCGTGTTCAGCGTTATTCCCCGCGATACCGGCGGCTACCGGTTCTTCTATTCGCGGCGTATTCAGGAAGGCGGCACCAACCTTGGGGTGATCGCGGCCGAGGTGGATCTGCAACGGTTTGAACGGGCCTGGGCCGGTATCTCGGATGCGGTGATTGTCACCGACAGCACGGGTGACATCATCATGGCGACCGAACCGCGCTGGCGCGGTCTGACGGAAAGCGAGGCTTTGTCGAACCAGACCCCGCAAAGCGCCATCGAGCGCGCGATCAAGGCCACCGCGGATTGGACCGCATTGCCTGCCGATGCCTATCTGCAGGGCGAGGCGGTGATGCGTCTGTCGTCACGGATACCGTTTCGGGGCTGGCGGATCACGAGCTATACCACCTATGCCTCGGTCCGCGAGAAGGTGAACGGGGTACTTGCGCTTGAGGTGATGGGCTTTGCGATCCTGCTGGCGCTGACGTTTTATGCTCTCAGCCGTCGGACGGCGGGGCGCGCGGCGTTGTTTCAGCGTGAATCCGCCGAACTCCGCGCGCTGAACGCCGCCCTTCAGCGCGAGGTAGCGGAACGCAAACGGGTGCAGCAGACCTTGGCCGTGGCCGAGCAGACGTTGGAACAATCCAGCAAGCTCGCCGCCTTGGGCGAAATGTCCGCCGCCGTCAGCCACGAGCTGAACCAGCCGCTGGCCGCGATGAAAACCTATCTGGCGGGCGCGCGCCTGTTGATGCAGCGCAACCGGCTGGAGGAAGCGCTGGCGTCATTCGGGCGTATCGACGATCTGATCGAACGCATGGGGGCCATTACGCGGCAGCTGAAAAGCTATGCACGCAAGGGCCAGCAGCAGTTTTCGCCCTTTGATATGGGGGAGGCGCTTGCCTCTGCCTTGTCAATGATGGAGCCGCAGCTACGTCAGCGTCAGGTGCAGATCAACCGTATCCTGCCCGCAGCGCCTGTTCAGGTGATGGGGGACCGCATGCGGATCGAACAAGTATTGGTCAATCTCTTGCGCAACGCATTGGATGCCACCAAATCGGAACGTAACCCGACGGTAGAGATTATACTATCAGCGGGTGAGACGGCGACGCTTACCGTGCGCGATAATGGCCCCGGGATCGAAGATCTCGATAGCCTGTTCGAGCCGTTTTACACGACCAAGCAGCCCGGCGATGGTGTCGGGCTGGGGCTTGCGATCTCGTCGGGTATTGTATCCGATCTGGGGGGCAGGCTGACAGCCCGCAACGGCCAACATGGCGGTGCGGTTTTTGAAATGCAGCTGCCCATTATGGACAGCACAGAGAAGACACAGGCGGCAGAGTAAACCAATGGCTCAGGCAATGAAAATCGCGATCGTTGATGATGAACAAGACATGCGTCAGTCGATCAGCCAGTGGCTGGCGCTTTCGGGCTATGACACAGAGACGTTCGGCAGCGCCGAGGATGCGTTGAAAACACTGGGGCCGGATTACCCCGGTATCGTGATCTCCGACATCAAGATGCCCGGTATGGGCGGCATGCAGTTCCTGAAAAAGCTGATGGGGACCGACAGCGCGCTGCCTGTGATCATGATCACCGGCCATGGCGATGTGCCCATGGCGGTCGAGGCGATGCGCGTCGGCGCGTTCGACTTCCTTGAAAAGCCCTTTAACCCCGACCGGATGAGCGAACTGGCCAAGAAGGCCACCAACGCGCGCCGTCTGGTCATGGACAATCGCGCCCTGCGTCGTGAACTGTCTGACGGCAGCCAGTTGATGAAAAAGCTTATCGGCGGCTCGCCCGTGATGGAGCGGCTGCGCGAGGATATTCTGGANCTTGGTCANGCCGACGGTCANGTGCTGATCGATGGTGAAACCGGTACGGGCAAGACACTGGTGGCGCATGCGCTGCATGCTGTGGGATCGCGCGCGGGCAAGAAATTCGTGCTGGTCAGCTGCGGCGCGCTAGAGGAAGACGCGCTGAGCAAGCGTTTGTTTGGTCCGATGATGCCTGAAGACGCCCAGCTTCCCGCGATCGAGGAGGCCCGNGGNGGCACNTTGGTGCTGGAAGGTGTTGAATCGCTCAGCGAGACGCTGCAAGCCCGTCTTCTGAGTGCGATCAACGACCAAGGCACGCCTGCGGAAACGCGGATCGTTGCGATTTCGAACCTGCAAGAAGCGGGGCGCACCTCCGAAGATGCGCTGCGTTCTGACCTTTTCTATCGTCTGGCCGCCCTGCGCATCACNGTGCCGCCGCTGCGCCAACGGGGCGAGGATATTCTGACGTTGTTCACACGTTTGTCNGAAGAATTCGCGGATGAATATGGCTGCGAGACTCCGCAGGTTTCCGCGCAAGAGGCCGCGCAACTGTTGCAAGCGCCTTGGCCCGGGAACGTGCGCCAGTTGATCAATGTGGCAGAACGCGCTGTTTTGCAGTCGCGTCGCGGGTCCGGTTCTATCGCATCACTGCTGATGTCGGACCACGAAGAGATGCAGCCGGTGATGACCACCGACGGCAAGCCCTTGAAGGAATACGTAGAAGCCTTCGAACGTATGCTGATCGACAATACCATGCGCCGGCACAAAGGGTCTATCGCCAGTGTGATGGAGGAACTGTGCCTGCCGCGCCGGACGCTGAACGAGAAGATGGCGAAATACGGTTTGCAGCGTTCGGATTACCTCTGAGCGCCGCATTTTGCAGACAGGCTCAGCCGAGCCGCGTCTCGATCANCTCGCGTGCTGCACCGGTCTCATCGGTGTAGCAGGTCCACGACGGNCCGCCGGGGATATCGACAATATGCTGGCCNGTCTCGACGATAGGGATGGTCGTGTTGAGCGTACCGCCCGATTTGCCGGTGTGCTTTTCCACGGCACGGATGCAACTGCGCTTGGACGGGCCCTCGGGGTCGCTGCCGCCGGTCGTGCTCATGTCTTCGCAGGCGGCAAGCGCCAGAAACGGCAGGCACAGGGCTGCGCGCAGGGAAATATGCATTCGTATCATCCTTATCTGNCTTATTTTTGTGCATCCCGTCATAGGGGTGCGGCACGGGCATAAACCCGCTGGCAAAGCTTTTCCCATAGCACCGACGCTTGTCAAGCAAGGCGGCGGGGGGCGTGATACCGCTATCGGCCCCCGTATCTGTAAAGCCGCTAAACGCGATTTCCCATTGTCATTTGGTGCCTTCTGCCGTTAATTGTAGATAGGNCTGTTTGCCTCTTTGGATGGCAAACCAGACCCCAGACAGTTTCGATGCCTCGGTTCCCCGGCATGTGGTGACCAGGCAGACCGATTAGGCCCTTAAAAAAGGCTCAAGAACCGCTGACGATTGCGCCGTGCCTTTGGCCGGACAACCGCAGTAAATTAATGGATATGGGGGCGCGGTACGCACCACCCATGTCGGAGAAGAACCGCGATGACGCGCGCAGACGCCAAGAGCAGACAGACAGGCGGCCTTTTGGGCCCTGTTTTAGCCGCGTCACCCATCGCCCTGACAAGACATACCCTGCCTCGCAGCGCCCCACCGGGGCTGCTGTTTGCGCAGCTGTGCAAAATGGATTTATGCCTAAGAAAATGCTTATCGATGCCACCCACGCTGAGGAAACTCGCGTTGTTGTGGTTGANGGAAACAAGGTCGAAGAATTTGACTTTGAATCAGAGAATAAACGCCAGCTAGCTGGCAATATCTACCTCGCGAAAGTCACGCGGGTNGAACCTTCGTTGCAGGCCGCGTTTGTGGATTATGGCGGCAACCGTCATGGTTTCCTCGCCTTTTCGGAAATTCACCCCGATTACTACCAGATCCCCGTCGCCGACCGTCTGGCGCTGATGGAGGAAGAGCGTGCCTATGCCGAAGCGCAGGCCGCCAAGGAAGACGAAGACGAAAAACCCAAACGCCGGACACGCTCGCGCAGCCGCAGCAAGTCNAAGGCCGAAGACACCGTGTCCGATGACGCGACGGTCAGNAAAGACGCCGATGCCACCGACAGCGANCAGATCAACGGCATGCAGACCGTCGATCTGGACGATGAAGAAGGCTCCTCTCCGATGGAGCGGGTTGCCGAAACGCCTGTCGAAGAGCCAGACGGTGATGACAGCAAGGCAGAAGGTGACACGCCCAAGGCCGCCAAAGCAGATGCGAAAGACGCCGCAAAACCTGGTGCCGATGATCAGGACGACAGCGACGACGCGGATGACAGCGANGATAGCCCCAAGGCTAAAGATGCGTCCTCCAAGGATGACAGCATCGAATCCGTGGCGGANGACGATGATCACGANGATCTGCGCACCGCGCGCAAGCCACGGCCCAAGCGCTATAAAATCCAGGAAGNCGTCAAGGTGCGNCAGATCCTGNTGGTGCAGGTCGTTAAAGAGGAACGTGGCAACAAGGGTGCCGCGCTGACAACCTATCTGTCGCTGGCTGGNCGNTATTGCGTGCTCATGCCCAACACCGCGCGTGGGGGCGGCATCAGCCGCAAGATCACCAACGCCGCNGACCGCAAGAAGCTGAAAGAGATCGCAAACGAAATTCAGGTNCCAAAAGGTGCCGGTCTGATCGTGCGCACCGCCGGTGCACAACGCACCAAGGCCGAGATCAAGCGCGACTANGAATACNTGCAACGCCTGTGGGAACAGATNCGCGAGCTGACGCTGAAATCCATCGCGCCNGCCAAGATCTATGAAGAAGGCGACCTGATCAAACGCTCGATCCGCGACCTTTATAACCGCGAGATTGACGAGGTGTTTGTCGAAGGTGAACGCGGGTACCGCATCGCCAAGGACTTCATGAANATGATCATGCCGTCCCACGCCAAGAACGTGAAGCTNTATAGCGAAACGCTGCCCTTGTTCGCGCGCTATCAGGTCGAAAGCTACCTNTCGGGCATGTTCAACCCCACGGTNCAGCTNCCTTCGGGCGGGTATATCGTGATCGGTGTGACCGAAGCGCTTGTCGCCATCGACGTGAACTCGGGCCGGGCCACCAANGAAGGCTCCATCGAACAGACCGCGACCAAGACCAACCTGGAAGCCGCCGCCGAAGTCGCNCGNCAGNTGCGTCTGCGNGATCTGGCCGGTCTGATCGTCATCGACTTTATCGACATGGACGAGCGTCGCAATAACGCCGCCGTTGAAAAGCTGATGAAGGAAAAGCTGAAAACCGACCGTGCGCGTATTCAGGTGGGCCGNATNTCCGGCTTTGGCCTGATGGAAATGTCGCGCCAGCGTNTGCGNCCCGGNATGATCGAGGCGACGACCCAGCCGTGCCACGCCTGTCACGGCACCGGCCTGATCCGGTCGGACGACAACCTTGCGCTGTCGATCCTGCGCCAGATCGAGGAAGAGGGCACCCGCAAACGGTCGCGCGAGGTATTGATCACCGCGCCCGTCGGCATCGCCAACTTCCTGATGAACCAGAAGCGCGAACATATCGCCCATATCGAAGGCCGCTATGGCATGGCCGTGCGCATCGAAGGCGACCCCGCTTTGGTCAGCCCCGATTTCTCGCTTGAAAAGTTCAAGACCGCGACACGCGTNGTCACGCCGATCGAACATGTGGTGTCGGTTGATACCTCCATCATGGACGAGGTCGANGATCTGGATGTCGATGCGGAAGCAGATGCGGACAANGCTGACAATGAACCTACCGGCAACGGCAATGGCGGGCAGAACCAGCACAATGGCTCTGACGATGACAATGATGGCGAAGGGAAACCCAAGCGTCGTCGTCGTCGCCGGCGGCGTCGGGGTGGCAAATCCAACGGGGATGATGCCGCCAACGGTGAAAACAACGGCGATAGCAACACCAACGGTGACAACGGCGATANCGACGCGCCCGCGCAAACCGAGGCGGANACTGCGGGTTCCAAAGATGACGCGAAAACGGATGCGACTGCAGACGGCGCTTCTGATGACGCGAAACCGCAGGACAAACCCAAGCGCACCCGCAGCCGGACCCGCAGGCCCAAGGCGGATGCCGCGGCAGAAGCGACCGTAGACGCGGACGCCAAGACCTCCGAGGACGCGAAACCTGCCGACGCGGCCCCTGCCGACGCGGACGCCGCCGAAGACGCGCCCAAGCCAAAACCCAAGCGGACCCGCACGCGCAAGCCCAAGGCCGCGCCGGTTGAGGCTACCGAAGAGGGCTCGCAAGAGGCACCCAAGCCCGAGGAAACACCTGCGCCNNAAGAGCAGCCAACCCCCGAGCCCAAGCCNGAGCCAGAGGTGACACCAGACGCGCCGACGCCCGAGCCCGCAAAGGAGCCGACGCCGATCCCGACGCCGGAACCCACGCCCGCGCAGCCGTCCCAGCCCGCCGAGGTGGAGGAAACGCCGGCCCCGACCGAAGTGCCCGATAGCACCCCGACGGAAATGCCGCCCGCGCAGGAAATCCAGCCGGAGCCACCGGTCACCGAGGTACCTCAGCCCGAGGCGACCCCGCAGGCGGAGCCCGAAAAACCCGCCAAGCCCAAGCGGCGCGGCTGGTGGTCCTTGGGCGGCTAAGCAGCGCCCCTGCGCTGACATATGGAAACGCAAAAAGGCAGACCTTCGGGTCTGCCTTTTTTATCTGCGGTATCCGCGGCACGTGGGGCNGCGGGACCGTTACTTTTTGCGGATCACATAGGCCTGCGGCGTTTCGTCCATCGCGGCGCTTTCAAGGCTGTGACCNGCCTCGGCACAGAAATGCGGGATGTCGATNATCGCNGCGGGATCATCCGCATGCACGGTCAGAAGATCGCCAGAGGCCAATGATTGCAGGCGTTTACGGGCTTTGAGCACGGGCAGGGGGCACAAAAGCCCCGTCGCGTCGAGAAAGTTTTTATCTGTCATGATCCTCAGATAAGCCACATGTTTCAACGCGTCCACAACCTTGTGACGGGGATCACGCACAACAGCAGGTGACGCGCCGGACAAAGCAGATTATGGCTGATGTCATGTTTGGATTTGACCTGATCGACGCGGGACTACTGCCCGCCATACTCATCGCGCTGACCGCCGGGATCATCAGCTTCCTGAGCCCCTGCGTCCTGCCCATCGTCCCCCCGTACCTCGCCTATATGAGCGGGGTGAGCCTGAACGACATGTCATCGGTCGCCGCCGCGCGCCGCAAGGCTGTCATCGCGGCCCTGTTCTTTGTTATGGGGCTTAGTACGGTGTTCCTGATTCTGGGGTTCACGGCCTCGGTCTTCGGGGCCTTCTTCCTGCAAAATCAGGTGCTCTTCGCGCGGATGTCGGGCATCGTGGTGATCATCTTTGGTCTGCATTTTCTCGGCGTCTTCCGCATTCCTTTTCTGGATCAAGAGGCGCGTCTGGATGCGGGCGACAAGGGCGGCACGTCCTTTGGGGCCTATATCCTTGGGCTGGCCTTCGCCTTCGGCTGGACACCCTGCATCGGGCCGCAGCTTGGTGCGATCCTGTCGCTCGCGGCGTCCGAAGCCTCGGTCACGCGCGGCACGCTTTTGCTGGGGGTCTATGCGGCTGGCTTGGGTATTCCCTTCTTGCTGGCGGCGATGTTCATCACCCGCGCCACCCAGGTCATGAACCGGATCAAGCCCTATATGAAGCTGATCGAACGCGGCATGGGGATCTTGCTGGTGGTCGTCGGTCTGGCGCTGCTGACGGGGGCGTTTACGACCTTCTCTTTCTGGTTGCTGGAAACATTTCCTGCATTGGGAGCCTTGGGTTAGGCGCCTTACTCTTGCCGGAAAACCTGTTTAAGCTGCGGCGAAATACAGGGTGAACGATGGCCGAGAACATAGAGCAGACAGTCAGGACGCGACGGGTTTTCTATATCCCGGGCTACGACCCCATTCATCCGCGCCGCTACCGCGAGCTTTACCGCAAGGAAGGCAGCGCACAGGCGCAGATCTCGGACTATCAGATCGCGCTGTCGCCCAAGACGGGCGGCGGGAACTACGGCTGGAACGTCGCCGCGCATATCGATGGCGTTGATGTAGAGGCTCAGGTCGACGTGCTCGTCTGGTCCGACATCGTGCGTATCTCCATGAGCAATTCGATCCTAGCGACCTATGGGCAGTTGGTGCAGACGGCTTGGGTCTATATCGCATCGGGTGCGCTTTGGCGGTTGATGAAGCTGCGCAAGGGGCCGGTGATTGCGGCGCTTTATCCGGTGGGGATGTTGCTGCTGCAACTGTTGATCGCTGCCCTCGCGGGCAAGCTGCTTTACGCGGGGGTGACCTTCTTTGGCGGGCCTGCGTGGTTCAAGGGGATCGTCGCCGCCGCTGGCGTGGGGCTGGGCTGGCAGGTGCTGCGCTGGTTCAAGAAACACGATGGCAAGCTTTTCGCCTATTACCTGATGCATGATTACGCCTTCGGGGCCGCGACGCGCGGGGCGAACCCGCCCGCGCTTGAAACGCGCATGACCGAATTCGGGGATGCCATCGCGCAGGCGCTGAGGTCTGATGTGGACGAGGTGCTTGTCGTGGGCCATTCCTCCGGCGCGCATCTGGGGGTGTCGATCCTTGCCGATCTGATCCGCGCGGGCCGTGTTCCTGCTGACGGGCCTGCGCTGGCCTTTATGACTTTGGGGCAGGTGGTGCCGATGGTGTCTTTCCTGCGCGATGCCCACCGTCTGCGTGCTGATTTGCGCTTTCTGTCCCAATGCGAGGGTCTGACATGGGTCGATGTGACCGCCCCCGGCGACGGCTGTGCCTTTGCGCTTTGCGATCCGGTAGCGGTGTCGGGCGTTGCCCCCGAGGATAAACGCTGGCCGCTGGTGTTTTCGGCGGCTTTTACCCAATCGCTGACCCCCTCCCGCTGGAAGGAGCTGCGCTGGCGGTTTTTCCGGCTGCATTTCCAATACCTCTGCGCCTTTGATGCGCCGAAGGACTATGACTATTTCCAGATCACCGCCGGCCCGCACAGTCTGGCCGAACGCTATGCCGGACGGCCTGCATCCCGGTCGCGCATTGTCAAACCGGTGAATAAATTCACCTCTACCGCGCCATGACGCTGCCCCCCAAACCCGAGAGCCGCCCCGCGAAAGTGTCGCTTTGGCGCTATGCGCGGCTCTTTCGCCAAGACATCCTGTCGGCGCAGCCCGCACGGCTGTATCGGGCCTGGATGGCAGAGTTCAAGACGCCGTTCTTCCGCAGTTATCTGATCAACCAACCCGATCTGATCCAGACCGTGCTCAAGACGCGCCCGGACGATTATCCCAAGTCCGACCGGATCGGCGAAGGATTGCGCCCGCTGCTTGGCAATTCGGTATTCCTGACCAACGGGGCGATATGGAAACGACAGCGGCGCATCATTGACCCCGCGTTTGAAGGGGGCCGCTTGCGCGAGACCTTTCCCGCCATCTGGGACGCGGCAGAGGCAGCGGCGGCACGGCTTGCCCCTTATGATGGCGCGCCGCTAGAGGTCGAGGCGCAGACCAGCCACGCGGCGGCGGATGTGATCTTTCGCACGTTGTTTTCGATTCCCATCGAACACCATATGGCGCGCGAGGTTTTTGACGAATTCAAAACCTATCAGCGCAGCCAGCCGATCCTGAACATCGCGGCCTTTGTGCCGTTGCCCCGCTGGCTGCCACGGCTGTTCCGCCGCGACACCAAACGCAGCGCAGCCAAGATCCGGCGACTGATCACCGCACTGACGGCCGAGCGGATGGAGGCGATCAAGGCGGGCACCGCCCCCGACGATCTGGCGACCAAGATCATGACCACGTCCGACCCCGAAGACGGTTCTACCTTTACCACCGAAGAAATGGTCGATCAGGTCGCGATCTTCTTTCTTGCGGGCCACGAGACGAGCGCCTCGGCGCTGGCATGGGCGATGTATCTGGTAGCGACCCATCCCGACTGGCAGGACCGTCTGGCCGAAGAGGCACAGGCGATCGACCAGTGCGATTTTGCGGTCATGGGCAAGCTTAGGCAAAGCCGCGATGTCTTCCGCGAGGCACTGCGGCTTTATCCCCCCGTGCCGATGATGGTGCGCGAAGCAAGCTGCCCCGCGACGTTCCGCGACCGGACCGTCGCGCGTGGTGCACAGGTGGTGATCAGCCCGTGGCATCTGCATCGTCACGAACGACTGTGGGACAACCCCGACGGGTTTGATCCGGCGCGTTGGCACAGCGAGAACGGCAAGAAATGCCAGCGCGAGGCCTATCTGCCGTTCAGTGCTGGCGCGCGGGTCTGCCCGGGGGCGGGCTTTGCCATGGTCGAAGGCCCGTTGATCCTGTCGCGTATCCTGCGCGATTACCGCATAGAGGTTGTCGGCGAAAAGCCACCTGTTCCCGTGGCACATCTGACAGTTCGTTCAAAAGACGGCATTTTGCTGCGCTTTGTCCGGCGCTAACGATATATCATCGCGGGAATAGATGCGTTAAACGAACATTCGACGGAATCAATAAGGGCCAGGATCATCATGACCACGACAGACGCACAGCGCACACAAATGGAAACAGGGCAGGGGTTTGTGGCCGCATTGGACCAGTCGGGCGGATCGACCCCCAAGGCGCTGAGCCTTTATGGCGTTGAACCTTCCGATTACTCCGGCGATGCCGAGATGTTCCAAGCCATGCACGACATGCGCGCGCGGATCATTCTGGCCGATGATTTCACCTCTGACAAAGTTCTGGGCGCGATCCTGTTCGAACGCACGATGGACAACACGATTAACGGCAAACCGGTGGCCCAACTGCTATGGGAAGACCGCGGCGTCGTGCCTTTCCTGAAGATCGACAAAGGTCTGGAAGACGAAGCAAACGGCGTGCAGCTGCTCAAACCCATGCCCGAGCTGGACGATCTGCTGAAGCGCGCGAAAGCCGCGGGTATCTTTGGCACCAAGGAGCGGTCGGTCATCCAATCGGCCAACGCTGAGGGGATCGCGTCGGTCGTGGCGCAGCAATTCGCCGTCGCCAAAACTGTCTGCGCCGCCGGTCTGGTCCCGATCATCGAGCCAGAGGTGAACATCCATTCCGAGAGCAAGGCGGAAGCCGAGGACATCCTGAAATCCGAGCTCGAGAAGCACTTGGCCACGCTGTCGGCGGAGGAACTGGTGATGCTCAAGGTGACGCTGCCAGAAGTTGCGGGGCTTTATGACAGCCTTGCGGATCACCCCAATGTGCTGCGGGTCGTAGCGCTGTCGGGCGGCTATTCCACCGAAGACGCCTGCGCGCGTTTGACGCAAAACCCCAAGATGATCGCCAGTTTCTCGCGCGCGCTGACCGAAGGGTTGAACGTCAAGATGTCGGATGCCGAGTTCAACACGGCACTGGGGCAGAACATCAGCAAGATCTACGACGCCTCTGTCGCCTAAATTGGAGTTTTCCTAAATTCCGCGGGGGTTTTCTTGGGAAGAAAACCCCTAAACAATAATGCGGATCGGTTCCTGATTGCAAAAGATCACGAGCTGGCCCGCATTCTCCACAGCGTGATAACCGCGGCGTAGCAGTTCTTGCTCGAATGCTTGGCGGCCCACATATCTTTCGACATCCCTGACATTCCGCCGCACGACACACCCGCTGCGGGCGGCCTTCGAACTGAATAGGGCGAGCATCCAGCCCTCGGGCGACAATGGAGAATACTGTTGTTTGACCATGGGGGAAACTTACCCCCGCGAAGGTAAACGTTCCTTTAATGCACGCAGCACATAGACGCGGATAGCAGAGGCCAGCCCCGCTTCAACGCCGCGCTCTGCATCGATCTGCGCCACTAGCGCATTGATCGGCATGTCCATCTCTTGCGCAAGGTCGCGCAATTCCTGCCAGAATTCATCCTCCAGCGAGATCGACGTGCGGTGACCCCGAAGGGTCACCGAATGTTTCACCGGTCGGGCGCTCATGTGTCGCGCTTATGGGCTTCCAGATTGCGCGAGATTTGCGCCAGACGGGCTTTCAAAACCTCTTTCTGGTCCTTGCTCTGGCCGAACTGTACCGCGTTTTCATCGGCACGGGCCTTGCGCGAGGCGCGGTTGCGCTCTTTCTTGACCTTGTTGAGGTTGATGGGGGCGCTCATTCTTTGGGTCCGATCATTTGCTCCGGCCGCACCACGCGGTCGAATGTTTCGGCATCGACAAAGCCCAAGGCGATTGCTTCTTCCTTGAGCGTCGTGCCGTTTTTGTGGGCCGTCTTCGCGACTTTGGTCGCGTTGTCATAGCCAATCGTGGGGGCCAGCGCTGTGACCAGCATCAGGCTTTCTTTCATCAGCTTGTCGATACGTTCGACATTGGCCTGAGTGCCGACAACCATATTGTCCGTGAAGGCCGAGGCGCTGTCGCCCAAAAGCTGCATGGATTGCAGGACGTTATAGCTCATCATCGGGTTGTAGACGTTAAGCTCGAAATGCCCTTGCGAGCCGGCAAAGCCGACGGCGGCGTCGTTACCCATGACATGGGCACAGACCATGGTCAGCGCTTCGGCCTGCGTCGGGTTCACCTTGCCCGGCATGATCGACGAACCGGGCTCGTTCTCGGGCAGGATCAACTCGCCCAGACCCGAACGCGGGCCGGACCCCAGCAAGCGCATGTCATTGGCGATCTTGAACAGCGATCCCGCAACGGTTTTCAGCGCGCCCGAGAACATGACCATCGCGTCATGAGCGGCCAGTGATTCAAACTTGTTGGGCGCGGTGACAAAGGGCAGGCCGGTGATTTCGGCCATATGCGCGGCCACGGCCTCGGCCCAGCCTTTTTTGGTGTTCAGACCGGTGCCAACGGCAGTACCGCCTTGGGCCAGTTCGTAGATATCGGGCAGGCAGGCGTTGACCCGTTCGATCCCCTTTTTCACCTGATGCGCATAGCCCGAGAATTCCTGACCCAAGGTCAGCGGTGTCGCATCCTGGGTATGGGTCCGGCCAATCTTGATGATGTCCTTGAACTCTTCGGACTTCGCGACCAAGGCATCGTGCAGTTTTTGCAGGCCGGGCAGCAGTACATCGCGGGCCTGCATGCCGATGGCGACATGCATCGCGGTGGGGAAGGTATCGTTGGACGACTGTCCCATGTTGCAGTGGTCGTTGGGGTGGACCGGATCTTTCGACCCCATCTCGCCGCCCAGCATCTCGATCGCGCGGTTCGAGATCACCTCGTTCGCGTTCATGTTCGACTGGGTGCCGGAACCGGTCTGCCAGACGACCAGCGGGAAGTTGTCGTCGAACTTGCCCTCGATCACCTCGGTCGCGGCGGCGGTGATGGCATCGGCCAGCTTCTGGTCCAGATTGCCCTGGTTCAGGTTTTCCATCGCACAGGCTTTTTTCACGACGCCAAGGGCGCGGATGATCGGCACGGGCTGTTTTTCCCACCCGATGGGGAAGTTGATGATCGACCGCTGGGTCTGCGCGCCCCAGTATTTNTCGGACGGCACTTCCAATGGGCCAAAGCTGTCGGTTTCTGTNCGGGTATCGGCCATGAAAAGGCTCCTGATCTTGGGCTTATGTCTGATCAGGGTTTACCCCGCGGGCCGCAGCGGTGCAATGAGCCGATGGCGCTAACCTTGGCGACAAGGCGCGGTGATCGGTCGATTACTTGCGGAAGCTGTCCAGCGATACAATNTCGGCGGCTTTGGGGGCTTCTTCCTCGACCTCAAGCTCGCTTTCGTCTTGTTGGGGCAGGTCTTCGTCCTCGTCCTGCTGNCCGGGTTCTTGCTGTTCGAACTTCAGGCCGAATTCCACCGACGGGTCCACAAANGTGCGGATCGCGTCGTAGGGGATATACATCGGTTCGGGCGCATCGCCAAAGTTCAACGTGACCGAGAATCCTTCCTCGGTGACCTCAAGCTTGTCGTACCAATGCTGCATGACAACGGTCATCTCGCCGGGGTAGCGGTCNGACAGCCAATCGGCCAGTTCCGCATCCGGATGNGAGGTGTCGAACGTGATNAANAAGTGATGGTTGCCGGGCAGTCCATTGGCTGCAACGTCAAGTAATACCTGACGAATTAACCCGCGCATGGCATCGTGCATCAGATTGCCATACTCAATGCTTCGGCTCATTACTTCTCTCCGGCCTTGGTTGATGGCGATAGCATACGGCATTTCGCACCAGTGAAAAGGGGGCGCAAAAATTTATAGCANCAGGCGCCAGCAAAGGGCCAATGCAGCGCTTATCGTCATCGTCAGGACAAAGCCGAACCGCAGCCCCAGCATCAACACNNCCGCCACACCNGTCANNACAGCGGCCACGGGATCAAAGCTGCNCCAATCAGGCAGAGGCACGGCCAGATGCGCCATAGGCAGCACGCGTTCAAACATCACATGCAGCGCGAACCAGACCGATAGNTTGGCAATCACGCCGACGACGGCGGCGGTAATCGCGCGCAAGGCCCCCGCCAGCCGCGGCTGCGCCGAGATCGCCTCCAGATACGGGCCGGCAAGGAAAATCCATAGAAAACAGGGCGTAAACGTCACCCAGAGCGCCAGAGCNCCGGCCGAGACCGCGCCCCATGGNCCCGATTGGGCAAAACCTGCCAGCAGGGCGACAAACTCCGTTACCAGAATGAGAGGGCCNGGCGTCGTCTCGGCCAGCCCCAAGGCGTCGATCATCTGNTCNGTGGTGATCCACCCGTGATCCTGCACCACGGTCTGCGCCATATAGGCCAGCACCGCATAGGCNCCGCCAAAGGTCACCACCGCGAGNTTCGAGAAGAANAGCCCGATCTTGAGCAGGAATTCATTCCCCATACCCCAGACAANCAGCANCGGCGACGCCCATAGCGCGACCCAAAGNCCNATNACGCCGAANGGGCGGGCAGGGCGGTGATGTAGCCCCTCAANCTCGNCCANGCTGCCGTGCCCGNTGGCACCNAAAGCNCCCCAAAGGCCNGCNCCCAGAATGANCAGCGGGAAGGGCAGACCAAAGACGAACAGAGCCACAAAGGCCAGCGCAGCCAGCACCCATCCCGCGCGCCCGTGCAANGCTTTNCGTCCCANATTGCGCAAGGCTTGAAAGACCACGACAATGACCGCCGCCTTGATGCCCATGAACGCGGCTTGAACCAAGGGAAGCTGGCCGAAATACGCATAGCCAAAGGCCAGCGCCAGNATGACCGCAGCCCCGGGGAGTACAAACAAAAGCCCCGCCAACAGCCCNCCAAGGGTGCCGCGCAGCCGCCATCCGGCATAGGTCGCCAGNTGCATNGCCTCTGGCCCGGGCAACAACATGCACAAGGACAGCGCGCGCAAAAAACCGTCTTCCGAAAGCCAGCGATGACGCTCGACCAACTCTTTGTGCATCANGGCGATCTGTGCCGCTGGCCCCCCNAAGGACAGCACCCCGATCCGCCCGAACACACGCGCCAGCAGGCCCCATTCCGGTACACTCATATCTCGCATATGCCTCTCACGATGCCCCGCGCCAGAGGTCGCAGTACCGGCCCCCGAGGTCAAGCGCCGGTGGGGCACCGATTGGCGCTGCCCGCACATATGCGCGGCGGGTTTCAAAGGATGCGGATTGTCAGGCTAGGGGGCGCAGGTTGCTATCACGCCAAACTATCGAAATCGTTGAACTCTTTGAACGGCACGTCCAGCATCCAAGNGAACCTTGATTTAAAGTCCTCGTCGTCGCGCCAATTCTCGACCTCTGTCCATCTTTCACCGACGCTGACACGCGAGTCGTTCACGTCGCTCAACGTCCGGATATACATGAGTTTCCGAGTGTCGCTGNTGTANCCNAACCGTTTTGGTGCATCCATATGGCCGATGCCGAATATGTTTTTATGGTCTTTCCTGCCAACCATCGTCAGACCCAAATTAATGAATTTAAAGCGATGTGCCCATAACTGAACCTCGTCGTCACGCAGGCCCAATGCGTANCCCTTTGGNAANGTGTAAAAATGGGGCGTGCCCTCNGCTTCGAGCGGCTCGGCTTGCGCTAGATGCGCTCGGAGCGTTNCNATGAAATCCGAAGACAGCCCGTCATCATCATCAAGGACGACTTGCGCNACAGGATCGCTCCCTGCGAATTTTGCGATTGCGTGGCGCTGAAACTTCCTCGCCGGGCCCTGCGGCGCGAATTGTATCGTGAACTTACCAGCCCCTAAACGGTCTTCNCACATATCGGTCAGCTCTGATTTTGCCCAATCGGGCATCTGATCGCTGGANAGGATGAAATGGTGAAAGTTATCGTCCGTTTGCGACGCGAGGCTCGCCAATGCGATATTGTTGAACAGCCACAGCCGCCGCAATAGCCTGTTTTTATCGAACAGCATCGCCGCNTCTTTGGAAAAGTCGCTTTGCCATCCTGACGCCCCTAGAAACGAGAACCGGGTTGAGACGAGGATTTCAGTCGATTGGGACATTGAGCGGCTTCTCTGCTTTGTGGGCGGGTAATGTATCTTATTAAAAATTATGGACTTTTNGACTNCAAGTCAAACAAACCCGCNGTGCGCGTTGAAAGTCAGGGGNCAAGGGGCTTGGGTGTTCTGCCCTTCATTCTGAAGCGGACGAAGTGCTTATGCAAGCTGCCNTTCGATTGCAGCACAGGCGATGACNNGCCTGANCATAAGCAGGCGAAAACTGCATATCATGCGCTTGAAGGTGGGAATTTAGGGGGGGGTAAGTGCAGGTTTCTGTTGCCAGGTACCTGCGAACCCCGCCTTAGGTCGCTAAACGTAAGGACTTAAGTTTCAATAGTTCCGGTCGCTTACGCGGCCATCGCCATTGGAGCACGATTGTCATTTGCAATTGTACATTTTACGCCGATAACGGTGGCAGTCAGCCGAGATAAAGCAACATCTTTAGACGTTCGTCGATCCTATTTCGACCCCATGATCCGCAAATGACGGATGNTTGGTGGAGTCGCCGGGTACCGCCCCCGGGTCCGAACCGCTTATTACATGCGCGTTTATACCCATAGTCCCGAAGGACACCCCAGATATAAGGGGCGTGATTTGCTTTGCAAGGGGAAAGCTNTGAAAACGAAAGGNGACCCGCGGCTATCGGGCCGCGTCAATCTGTTTGCTGCGGCGGGCAAAGACGGTGCGGGCGAGGGCCTGGGTNTCTTCCTCAAGCAGGGNCAGCCCTTGGGCGGCGGCGCCGGCGTCGCGGGCGGCGATNGCGGNGGCGATGTCACGATGGCGNGCGACGATGGCGTCGCGGGACCANGCGGTGAAGGTGATCATGTTCATCANCGGCTGCATCGCTTCGACNGNACCGGCGAGTTGATAGGACAGCACCGGATTGCACGNCCCATCGACCAGCGCGCGGTGAAACGCGACATCAGCCGCGCAAAAGCCCGCNTCCGACAGATCNGGGGCAGATTGCGCGGCAAGCGCGTTTTGCATCGCGTCGAGATGATGCTCCTGCCTGCGTGCCGCCGATAGGGGGGCGCAGGCGCGCTCTAGCGCGAAGCGGGCCTCGCAGGCGGTCTCGAAGCTNACGTCGTTCATNGACAAAAGCAGGGTAGAGGTGGTGATCTGCTGCGCTTGGGCGGCTTCAAAGCTGATGCGATTGACGAAAGCGCCGCCCGTTGCCCCCCGTTGNGTNCGGATCANNGATTGTGCCGCCAACCGCTTGAGCGCCTCGCGCACCGTCGCGCGCGAGACGTTGAACTGCGCCGACAGCTCCGCCTCGGAGGGGAGGCGTTCGTCCACGATCAGCACACCTTTGATGATGGCATCACGGATGTTCGCGGCAATATGGCTGGACAGATCAGAGGCGGTTTCTGGCGTGGAATTCATATGTCTTACATTTATGGTTTGGAAAAACTTTAATTGTCTGACATTAATTTTGCAAGATGTGAGTCGGCGGGCACCCCCACTGGCGCGCAGCTTGAACNCATGGAACCGAGGGGCCAGCCCCTCGGGCTCCCCGGAGTTTACTGGCAAAATGAAGCGGGCCCTGAACAGCGGTCCGAGACAGGAGAAATGATGTTTGATGCGTTGATGGTGAATAAGGACGAGGAATCCGGCAAGACCCATGCCGAGGTCACCCAGATCGACCTTGACCGTTTGCCCGAGGGGGATGTGACCGTTGCTGTCGAATATTCGACCGTGAACTACAAGGACGGGCTGTGCATCGGGCCGGGCGGCGGTTTGGTGCGCAAGTATCCCCATATTCCCGGTATCGATTTCGCAGGCACCGTGGAGGCATCGGACGATGATCGCTACAAACCCGGCGATAAGGTCGTGCTGACCGGCTGGCGTGTGGGCGAGGCCCATTGGGGCGGCTATGCGCAAAAGGCGCGTGTGAAGGCCGACTGGCTGGTGCCACTGCCGGAGGGGCTGGATACCCGCCAAGCCATGGCCGTGGGCACGGCGGGCTTTACCGCGATGCTGTCTGTCATGGCGCTGGAGGATCACGGGCTGGTGCCAGGCAACGGGCCGGTGCTGGTGACGGGTGCCGCCGGTGGCGTGGGGTCGGTCGCGGTCGCCATCCTTGCTGCATTGGGTCACGAGGTCGCCGGTGTGACGGGCCGCCCGGATACGGCGGATTATCTGAAATCGCTGGGTGCCACGCAGATCGTCGCGCGGGAAGAGTTGAACGAAACCGTTAAACGTCCGCTGGAATCCGAAACCTGGGCCGGTTGCATTGATGCCGTGGGCGGCGAGATGCTGGCGCGGGTCCTGGGGCAGATGAAATACGGCGGTTCGGTCGCGGCTGTTGGGCTGGCAGGCGGGGCAGGGTTGCCGGCCACGGTGATCCCCTTCCTGCTGCGCGGTGTGAACCTGCTGGGGATCGATTCCGTCATGCAACCCTATGACAACCGTCTGCGCGCATGGCAGCGGATCGGGAAAGACCTGCCGCTGTCCAAGCTTGAGGATATGGTCGTGCCTGCGACGCTGAGCGATTTGCCCAAGCTGGGGGCAGACATCCTCAACGGTCAGGTGCGGGGCCGTGTTGTGGTTGATGTGAACGGCTAAACCACCGGCACGACGGTTACGATTTGTCTGGCGGCGGCCCCTTGGGGTCGCCGTTTGGCGTATTTAGGGACTGGTACTGCCTTGACCTTGCGGGGGCAGCACTAGCTTTGCATCACCTTAACGCAAAGTGTGACATGTCCGACAAAAGCCCCTTCCTTCTTTGGTATCGCCGCGATTTGCGGCTTAGCGATCATCCGGCCCTATCTGCCGCTGCAAACGCGGGGCGGCCCGTGATACCCGTCTTTATCAAGGACAAGAGTGTCGACGCCCTTGGCGCGGCACCGAAATGGCGTCTGGGGTTGGGGATCGGGGCGCTTGCGGACAGTCTTGAGGGGGTGTCGAGCAGGCTGATCTTGCGTGAAGGCGATGCGCTTGAGGTATTACAGGCTCTGATCAAGGAGACGGGCGCGGGCACCGTCTATTGGTCGCGGCTTTATGATCCAGACAGCGTGAAACGCGACAGCAAGATCAAAGAGACCCTGTGCAGCGACGGGATAGAGGCGAAATCCTTTGGGGGGCACGTCATGTTCGAGCCCTGGACGGTCGAGACCAAGGCGGGCGACTGCTATAAGGTCTACACGCCGTTCTGGAACAACGTCAAATCCCGTGATGTCGAGCCGCCGCTGTCCGCACCTTCAGACCTGCCCGCGCCGGAAAGCTGGCCCGACAGTGATGCGCTGGACGGTTGGGACCTGGGGGCTGGAATGGACCGTGGTGCCGATGTGGTGCGCCCGTTTGTCTGTCTGGGCGAGAAAGCCGCGCAGTCGCGGCTGGGGGTCTTCATGGCGCATGGGGTGGCCGACTATAAGCAGACCCGTGACATTCCCGGCACCGATGGCACGTCGAACCTGTCGGAAAACCTGTCGCTGGGTGAGATCAGCCCGCATCAATGCTGGCACGCCGCACAGCGCGCCTTGCATGACGGTAAACAGGGGGCGGAGACCTTTCTGAAAGAGCTGGTGTGGCGCGAGTTTGCCTATCACCTGATGCATCACACGCCACGGATGCTGACCGATAATTGGCGCGAGGAATGGGATGCCTTCCCCTGGAACGAGGATGAACGCCGCGCCGAGGTGAAGGCCTGGAAACAGGGGCGCACGGGCGAACCCTTTGTCGATGCCGCCATGCGCGAGCTCTATGTCACCGGCCGCATGCATAACCGGGGCCGCATGATCGTCGCGAGCTATCTGACGAAACATCTGATGTGTCACTGGCGCATCGGGCAGAAGTGGTTTGAACATTGCCTGATCGACTGGGACCCCGCGAGCAATGCGATGGGGTGGCAATGGGCGGCGGGGTCGGGGCCGGATGCGTCTCCGTATTTCCGCGTGTTCAACCCCGAGACACAGCTGGATAAATTTGATAAGAATAGAGACTACGCCAGTCGCTGGATCGCCGAAGGGCGCGCCAATCCGCATAAGGACGCGCTTGCGTTCTTTGATGCGATCCCGCGCAGTTGGCCCTTGTCGGCGGATGATGACTATCCCGAACAGATCATCGCACTGGACGAAGGGCGCGAACGGGCCCTTGAAACCTACAAGGGGCGAAACTTTTAACCTTTATGAAACGTGGATCTCCCACGTAACACCCATAAACCAATAAGATACGCGTCCAAGCGCATACAGGAGAGCGAATGATTTTGACCAGCACCGAGGGGCAAACTGCCCTTCCACGATATTTCTCGCGTGTTTTTGCGATGGCGCAGGAAATGCAAAACGGGCAGGTCGACTTTGTTTTGCCCGACGGGCGGTGCTTTCGCNCAACCGGAAAGAACCCGCTGCCCATTGCGGAAATCCGTATCCATAACAATGACTTGTTCGCGCGTCTTATCAGGGAGGGTGATCTTGGTTTNAGCGATGCCTACCTTGACGAATGGTGGAGCACACCGGACCTGCAGGCCTTTATGGACGTGGCCCATGCGAATGAGGATATCTACGATTCATTCCCCGGCATGGGGTTGATCCGNAAATTTGAATCCCTGCGCTTCTGGTTGCAGCGCAACAGCAAGAAGCAAGCGCGTAAGAACATCAGCTATCACTATGATTTGGGGAATGATTTCTACAAATTGTGGCTTGATGACACGATGACCTATTCAAGCGCGCTTTTCGAGGACGGCTTTCAACAATCGCTAGAGGCGGCGCAGACCGCGAAATATGCCTCTATGGTGGATCAGATGGGGGTCTCGGCTGGGGACCATGTGCTGGAAATCGGCTGCGGCTGGGGCGGTTTCGCTGAATATGCAGCGAAGGAACGCGGGCTCAAGGTGACGTGCCTCACGATCAGCAAAGAGCANTTTAACTACGCCAAAGAACGTATTGAAAACGCGGGCTTGGCAGATGTTGTTCAGTTCAAGCTTCAAGATTACCGTGACGAGCGTGGCACCTACGATGGTATTGCCAGCATCGAGATGTTCGAAGCCGTTGGAGAACAGTATTGGCCGTCGTATTTCAACACGTTGCACGNCTGTCTTAAACCTGGATGTCAAGCGACCCTGCAAATCATCACCGTGCCGGATCGTCGCTGGAAGGTGTACAAGCGAGGCGTTGATTTCATTCAGAAATATATCTTTCCGGGTGGTATGCTGCCTAGCCCTACGNTGTTGAAGCAACAGGTTGAGAGTGCTGGATTAGCCGTTGAAAAGTCTATCGAATTNGGGAAAAGTTACGACGTCACGCTGCGCCGCTGGCATACGACCTTCAANGAGAAGTGGGAAGAGATCGCGCGCATGGGCTTTGACGAACGCTTCAAGCGGATGTGGGATTTCTACCTCACCTCTTGCGCGTCTACCTTTGACAGCGGCAATTGCGATGTGACACAGATTACCGTGAAGCGTCCGGCCTGAGGGCGCATTGCTTGTAGTCTAAGGAAATCCCGATGCCGACCGCTGCCCGCCTGACAGCCGCTTTCTGCCTGGCGCTGATGGGCTTTGCCCTTTCNCGCATGATCATGCCCCTGATGCCTGAATCCACCCAGTTCGGGTATTTCATTCCCACCAATACTGCCCTCGGGCTCGCGGTCGGGTGGCGGGTCATGGGGGCACGTGCGGGCGGTGGCGTTTCCGAAGGGATCACCATCGGGCTGACCGGTGCCGTGGTTCTNGTGTTCTGGGGGCTGTTCATCCAGGCAGGCCGCGAGATGATCGAGAACGCGATGATGCACCGCTATGGCGGTGTCGGAGAGGCGCTGGTGGGCATGATCGGTATNGGTGCCGAATACTTCCTGATNATGGCGACNGTGCCGATCATCGCGGTCGTGTTGATTGGCGGTNCCGTCAGTGGCGTGATCACAAACCTTATCGACAGCAAGTTCCCTTAAGCCGATGACAGATCTTTTNCTCTATGGGTCGTTGCGGCATGTNCCGCTGCTTGAAATNGTGATGGGGCGCGCGGCGGACCGGCTTGNCATCTCGCCGGACCGTTTGCCGGATCACATCGCCTTGTCCGTGGTCGAGGGGCCGTTCCCTTGCATCGTGNCGGCACCGGGCCAATCNGCCGAAGGGTTGTTGCTGCGCGGGNTGGGGCAGAACGATCTGGACCGGTTGAATTTCTACGANGGNAGCTTTGCCTACGACNTGCANGAAATCANGTTGGAAAGCGGCGCAANNGCTTTGGGCTATTTCGCGCGGCCCGATCAATGGACAACACGTGACCCGTGGTCGCTGNCNCAGTGGCAGGCAGACTGGGGTGCGCTCAGCTGCTTTGCNGCGCGCGAGGTGATGGATTATTTCGGCGTCTANACNGCCGACCGCGTGGCGCAGATGTTCCCGATGATCCGGTCACGGGCAGCGGCGCAGGTGAATGCGCTTCGGTCGAAACACGGGGCAGGGACGCTGGACGGCAAGGTCCGGATCGACCGGATTGACCGCGCCTATACCAATTATTTCGCGCTGAACGAATATCACCTCGCGCACGAGCGTTTCGATGGCACGATGACCGATGTGCTGGAGCGTGCGGTCTTCGTNGCGACCGATGCCGCGCTGGTGCTGCCCTATGATCCGGTGCGGGATCGGGTGATGCTGGTAGAGCAGCTGCGCATGGGGCCGGTGGCGCGGGGGGATCGCGCGCAGTGGCANCTTGAACCCATCGCGGGCCGTGTTGATCCGGGCGAAAGCCCCGAAGACGCCGCGCACCGCGAGGCGCAAGAAGAAGCGGGTCTGACCCTGCGCAAGCTTGAAAAAATCGCGGAAGTCTACGCCTCTCCGGGGGATTCTACGGAATTTTTCTATATCTATCTGGGCCTTGCCGATTTGCCCGATNNTAGCACCGGNGTGAACGGGCTTGAGGCCGAAAACGAGGATATCCGGTCCCATCTCATCGGCTTTGATGCGCTGATGACCATGGTAGACCAGCTTGAAGCTGCCAATGCGCCGCTGGTGATTGCCGCTTACTGGCTTGCGCGGCATCGGGAACGCTTGAGGTTGGAAGCGCCCGCCGCTACACCGGANGTAACTTGATTTAGGAGCATCCCATGCACGTCGCATCTGATCTGGCGCAGGCCATTGGCAACACCCCTCTTATTCGTCTGCGCAAGGCGAGCGAGGAAACCGGCTGCGAGATATACGGCAAGGCAGAATTCATGAACCCCGGCCAGTCGGTCAAGGACCGNGCNGCGCTGTTCATCATTCAGGATGCCATCGCCAAGGGCACGCTGAAACCCGGCGGCACGATTGTNGAAGGCACGGCAGGCAACACCGGTATCGGGCTGGCACTNGTCGGCGCATCGATGGGGTTCAAAACCGTGATCGTCATTCCTGAAACGCAAAGTCAGGAAAAGAAAGACATGCTGCGCCTTGCCGGGGCCGAGCTGGTGCAGGTGCCCGCGGCACCCTACCGCAACCCCAACAACTTTGTGCGCTACTCGGAGCGGCTCGCNAATGAACTGGCGCGCACCACGAACGAAGGNGTGATCTGGGCCAACCAGTTCGACAACGTNGCCAACCGTCAGGCGCATATCGAAACCACCGGCCCCGAGATCTGGGAGCAGACCGGCGGCAAGGTGGACGGATTCTGCTGTGCGGTAGGATCTGGCGGCACGCTGGCCGGGATCGGCATGGCGTTGCAGCCCAAGGGCGTGAAGATCGCGATTGCCGACCCGGACGGGGCCGCGCTGCATAACTATTACACCAAGGGTGAACTGGTCGCCGAAGGCGGATCAATCGCTGAAGGTATCGGTCAGGTTCGCATCACCAAGAACCTCGAAGGGTTCACGCCCGATTTCAGCTATAACGTCTCGGACGCAGAGGCACTGCCCTATGTCTTTGACCTGCTGCAGCACGAAGGGCTTTGCCTTGGGGCGTCGTCGGGTGTGAACGTCGCCGGTGCGGTGCGTCTGGCCAAGGATATGGGGCCGGGGCATACCATCGTGACGATCCTGTGCGACTTTGGCACGCGCTATCAGTCGAAACTGTTTAACCCCGACTTCCTGCGCGAAAAAGATCTGCCCGTGCCCGCTTGGTTGGACCGCGCCCCACAATCCATTCCCGGCGTCTTCGAAGACCAATGATCGCGACGCTCAGGGGGCTTCTGGCCTGCGGTCTTCTGGCGCTTTGCCTGACGACCGCGGCTTTCGCGCAGACCGACGTCGAGAAAACGGCGGAGCAATGGGATAGTGTTGCGGTCAAGGCGGAACAATCGGTTGAAAAGGCCGACACACCGACTTCCGAGCTCGACAGCCTGCGCGGGCGTATCGTCAACTACCGGTCCGAGTTCGAGGCCGCGCGCACGCTGAACGCTGAACGTATCGCGGCGCTGCGTGACCAGCTTGCCGCCTTGGGCACAGCGCCCGAGGGCGAAAATGCCGAACCCGAAGCGCCAGAGGTGGCCAAGACCCGCGCCGACATCAACCAGCAGTTGAACGCGCTGCTGGCCCCCGTGCAGATCGCAGAGCGCGAGTTTCTGCGCGCAGACGGGCTGGTGCGCGAGATCGACAAGATTATTCGCGAACGCCAGACCGAGCGGCTGTTACGCACCACGCCGTCGCCGCTGAACCCCGTCTATTGGGGGCCCGCGCTGGTCGAGATGCAGGATGCCTTTGCCGCTTTCTGGCAGGAAAGTGCTGAACAGAATACAGACAGCGCGCTGAATACGTTGGAAAACAACCTGCCGACCGTTTTCTTCGCGGGTATTGCCGGCTTGCTCTTGCTGTTCCGCGGCCGTGTCTGGGCGATGAAGATTGCGCATACCCTGCGCGCTCATCAGGCGCGCGGCATGGGGATCTGGCGCTTTGTCGTCTCCCTGTTGCGCATCCTGTTCCCGCTGGTGGGGCTCTACCTGCTGACCATCGCGGCACGGCAATCGGGTTTTCTGGGCACACGCGCGACACAGGTCGTTGAATTGCTGCCGCTGATCGGCCTGCTTATCTTCGGGTTCCGCTGGGTGTCCGAACGGGTCTTTGCCCGCGAAGAAGACGAAGCGCTTTTGCCGCTGTCTGCACAGCAACGTAAATCCGCACGGCTCTACGTGAACGCGATCACCTTCGTGATGATCCTGTCTATCGTGGCGCTGACGGTGCTTGAGATCGGCGACCCCAGCTTGGCGACACGCGCGGTAGTGCAATTCCCGCTGGCGGTGCTGACCAGCCTCGCGCTGTTCCAGATCGGTCGTATCCTGCGCAGCTACCGTGAACCCGAAGAGGATACGCCAGACGCGGATGGCATGACCAAAGCATCGTCCCATGCGCGGGTTGTACGCAGTACCGGGTTGGGGGCTATTGCGGTCTCTGTGGTGGCACCGCTGCTTTTTGCCTTTGGCTATCAGGATCTGTCGGATGCGATCCTGCGCCCCTATGTGACGACGCTAGCGGTGCTGGGGCTGGTCATGGCGCTGCAACGCTTTTCTGCTGAAGTCTATGGCGCGATCACGGGGCAGGGCATTGCCGCACGCGAAGCGCTGATGCCGCTGTTCTTCGGTCTGATTTTGCTATTGCTGGCGATGCCCGTGCTTGCGCTGGTCTGGGGCGCACGGGTCGCTGACCTGACCGAGTTATGGGCCGCATTTTCGCGCGGGTTCACCATCGGAGAAAGCCAGATCTCGCCGTCGAACCTACTGGCCTTCGCGGTTATCTTTGCGATCGGCTATCTGCTCACTCGGCTGCTGCAAGGGGCGCTGCGCAGCAATGTTCTGCCCAAGACCAAGATCGACATCGGCGGGCAGAACGCGCTGCTGTCGGGGCTGGGCTACGTCGGGATTTTTCTGGCCGCGCTGGCCGCGATCACGGGGGCGGGCATTGACCTTAGCTCGCTTGCCATCGTCGCCGGTGCACTGTCGGTCGGTATCGGTTTCGGTCTGCAGAACATTGTCAGCAACTTCGTCTCGGGGATCATCCTGCTGATCGAACGCCCCATTTCCGAAGGCGACTGGATCGAGGTCGGTGGCAAGTCCGGCTATGTGCGCGATATTTCGGTGCGGTCCACGCGGATCGAAACCTTTGACCGCACCGATGTCATCGTCCCGAATGCCGATCTTGTCAGCGGTACGGTGACCAACTTTACCCGTGGCAATACCGTGGGGCGGGTCATCATCTCGGTCGGGGTGGCCTATGGCACCGATACCCGCCGCGTCGAAGCGATCCTGCGCGAGATCGCGGAGGACCAGCCGCTGGTGCTTGCGAACCCCGCGCCGAATGTGCTGCTGGTGAGCTTCGGGGCCGACGCGCTGGAGTTCGAGATCCGTGCCTTCCTGCGGGACGTGAATTGGATGATGTCGGTCAAAAGCGATATCAACCACGCCATCGTCGAACGCTTTGCCGCCGAAAACATCGAGGTGCCCTTTCCCCAGCGGGACGTATGGCTGCGCACCCGCGCCGGCGAAAAACCCTCTAAGCAGGATGGAGAGGACAGTTGAACGAGCCCATCTACCTCACCGACGCCTATGCCCGCGACAGCGCCGCCAAAGTCATCGCCATCACCGACGAGGGCGGGATCGTGCTGGACCGGACGGTGTTCTATCCCACGGGCGGCGGGCAACCGGGGGACAGCGGTTGGCTGAACTGGGACAAGCAGCGCATGCCGATCGCGACAACGGTCAAGGGGCTGGACGGGTCCATCATTCTGGTTCCGGCCGAACCCGAGGAAATCCCCCAGCCGGGCACCCATGTCACGCAGAAGCTGGATTGGGACCGCCGGCACCGGCACATGCGGGTGCACAGCCTGCTGCATCTGTTGTCCGTTGTCGTGCCGTTCCCCGTGGTGGGAGGGCAAATCTCTGCCACGCATGGGCGGCTGGACTTTGACCTTGCCGATGCGCCAGAGGATCGCGACGGCATCGAGGACGCGCTGGCGTCCTATATCGCGCAGGATTTGCCGATCACGGATCACTGGATCACCCAAGAGGAATTGCAAGCCGCGCCTGAGCTGGTCAAGACGTTATCCGTCGCACCACCGGTCACGGCGGCCAACGTGCGTCTGGTGCAAATCGGAGAGGGTGACGCATGGATCGACCTGCAGCCCTGCGGCGGTACGCACGTTGCCCGCACCGGAGAGATTGGCGCGGTACGCCTTGGCAAGATTGAGAAAAAGGGGCGCGGCACCCGTCGGATCTACGTCCATCTCGACAGCTGAACGGCGCATTGAAATCTTGTTGAATTTCGCGCGTTTTACCCCTTGCACCCCGCCTGCAGGTCACGTTAAACACCCCCTCAATGGACAGGTGGCCGAGTGGTCGAAGGCGCACGCCTGGAAAGTGTGTAGGCGGGAGACCGTCTCCAGGGTTCGAATCCCTGTCTGTCCGCCATACCCC
>NZ_NHBI01000057.1:0-39847 GCF_002167505.1 Sulfitobacter sp. TMED3
GATCCGGTCCTGCTGACCCAGCAGATACAGGATCTCTGTCGTGGATTGCCCGATGGTCACGGTGGTCTGGGGGGCCGCGTCAAAGCTGAGCGTGTGGCCGCAGTTGTCGATGGTCAGCGGATAGTCTGTCTCTGCGCCAAGCGCGGTGCTGCCTGCAAGGCTCGCAATCAGGGTCAGGCTGGAAAAAAATGGTTTCATATCAAGGGCTCCGGTTGGTCCGATGCCGGGGTCTTTGAATAGAAAGAGAAGGGGCCAGCCAAACGGCGCGCGGGCGCATTTCGGTCTGCGCGTGTGGTAAGATCCGGTCCCATCATCATCCTCTCCCGAGCAACCCCGCCCGGTGTTTCAGGTTCAGTGTCGGCAGGTCTCCTGACTGACGGATCGCGGCTGTCCCCGCCTTCCCGGACCTTTAGGCCCAGTGGCATGATGGAGGTAGCTCACCGTCTACAGTTGCGGGGGCAGTTCCGGTTCATCCACAGCAAAGCGCGGATGGCGAATTCCCTATTATTTCCCGAAGGAAACCGACCCGGTTTCGATGACAGTTGTCCGCCCACCCGTCAAGTTGCGTTTTTGCGGTCGTCATCGCGGGACAAAGGCAAATAACGCAGGCCACGGTTCCGCAGAACGGGCGAGAGGCAAATAACAAACGGATGGAAAACCAAGTGGCAGCCCGTAGGGGAGTCGAACCCCTCTTTTCAGGTTGAAAACCTGACGTCCTAACCGATAGACGAACGGGCCACTTAGCTTGTGAGCGCTTCTCTAAGGAATGCGGCGCAGGCGCGCAAGCAGAAATCGAAAGAAAATGAAAAATTTTTACGCAGGTGCCGCATCTTCCAGACGCAGCTGCACAGACTGTCGGCCGCGCCAGGTATTGATGTCCAGACGACCGGCCAGATGGAACCGTGCACCACCGTGATTTTCCAGTGCCGGGCCAAGCGGGCCGTCAAATGCGCCAAAGGCGATGGCGTCCATTTTGGTGTTGTTGCCGTCGCCGAAACTGATCTTCAGGTGGCTTTCACCCACCCGCTTGGCAAAGCGGATCTGCATGTCGGCAAAGGCATATCGCGGTGCAGGGGCACCGGCCCCGAAGGGGCCTGCCTGTTCCACCTGCTGCGCCAATTCCACCGTCGCGGCGGCGGGCATCAACATGCCGTCCAGCTTCAGGTCTGCGGCACCGGCCAGATGCGCGCCCTGCTTGGCCAGTAGCTCTGACAGCCGCGCCATGGCGGCGTCCAGCTTGTCTTCGGCCACGGTCAGACCGGCGGCCATCTTATGCCCGCCGCCCTTGATCAGCAGCCCCTCGGCCGCCAGCCGCTGGATCGGCGCGCCCAGATCGATCCCCGAGACAGAGCGGCCAGAGCCTTTGCCGATGCCATCCTCGAACCCGATCACGATCGACGGCCGGTTGGACGCCTCTTTCAAACGCGAGGCGACGATGCCCACCACGCCCGGGTGCCAGCCCGCGCCCGAGGCCCAGACCAAAGGCGCGTCAAAGCCGCGGGCCTCTGCCTGATCCAGCGCGGCGGCGCGGACAGCGGTTTCGACATCGCGGCGTTCGGTGTTCAGCAGGTCCAGCTTTTCGGCAAGCGACTGCGCCTCATGGGGATCATCGCAGGCCAGCAGCCTTGCCCCCAGATCCGCTTGCCCGATGCGCCCGCCCGCGTTGATCCGCGGGCCAAGCAGAAACCCAAGATGATAGGCCGCCGGGGCCGTATCCATCCGCGCCACATCGGCCAAGGCGGCAAGCCCCAACCTGTCGCGCCGCGCCATGACGCGTAGCCCCTGACGCACAAAGGCGCGGTTCACGCCGATCAACGGGGCGACATCGGCCACCGTGGCNAGCCCCACCAGATCCANCAGCGCCATCAGGTCAGGCCCGCGTGCGCCCGCTTCGCGCAGTTGGCGCCCTGCCTCGACCAGCATCAAGAACACCACTGCCGCGGCACAAAGATGCGCCAAGGCACCGTCTTCATCCTGCCGGTTGGGGTTCACCACGGCCAAGGCGTCGGGCAGGGTCTCTCCGCCCAGGTGGTGGTCCAGAATAACGACATCCGCNCCGACCGCNGCGGCCACCGGCCCATGCGACAANGTCCCGCAGTCAACGCAGACNATCAGATCATGGGCCGCGGCCAGCTCGGCCATCGCGGCGTCATTGGGGCCATATCCTTCGTCGATCCGGTCNGGCACATAAAGCGTCGCGGCGCAGCCCATCTCGCGCAGCCAGACCAGCAGCAGCGCGGCAGAGCTGCCACCATCCACATCNTANTCCGCAAANACGGCAATCCGCTGACGCGCTTTGACCGCNGNAAGAAANCGCGTCGCGGCTTTNTCCATGTCGCGCAGGGANCGCGGGTCAGGCAGCAGATCGCGCAACGACGGCGCAAGAAACGCTTCGGCNTCTTCCGCCGCCACACCGCGCCGCGCCAGCACCTGACACAGGGCCAGCGGCAGGCTGGTCTGCTGCACCAGAACTTCGGTCGCGCGTTCCACCTCGACACCGGGGCCAACCCAGCGACGCCCCGTCAAAGACGCATCAACACCTAGAAAGCTCATGCATCTCCCCCTTCCAAATGGTCAAAAATCCTCGCCGAAGGCATCCGTCCCATCCTCCCCACAATGGGCAGGGCAGGGGCGCGGCCGCGCCCCTCGGGGTTACAGATCCTCGATCCGCAGCGCCACGGGATCACTTGCCAGCACACCGGTTTTCGCCATCGCGGCCAGAGCCTCGTCCAGCGCGGTGCGGCTGCATTTATGGGTAACGATCAAGACGGGTGCCTGATCGCTGCGGTGTTCGGTCTGGCGCATGCGGTCGATGCTGATGCCGGCCTCGCCCAGAACGGTGGCGACCTTGGCCAGGGCACCGGGTTTGTCCAGCAGGCCCATGCGCAGATAGAAGGCGGCGGGGCGCTGCGACAGGGCCGCGGTGGCCGAGGCGAGCGTTGCCGCCTTCTGGCCAAAGACCGGGCCATGCCAGCCGCGTGCGATATCGCAGATGTCCGACAATACAGCGCTGGCGGTGGGGCCTTCGCCGGCTCCGGGGCCGCGCAGGACGATCTGCCCGATCGCATCGCCTTCCAGCACGATCATATTGGTCCCGCCCGCGAGTTGCCCCAGCGGAGAGCTGTCGGGCACAAGACAGGGCTGCATGCGCTGTTCCAGCCCCCGGCCGGTCATTTGCGCGACGCCGAGAAGCTTGATCTTGTATCCCATATTCGCGGCAGCCTGAATGTCGTCGATGCTGACGCGCTGGATGCCTTCGATCTCGATCCCGTCGAAATCCACCTGTGTGCCAAACGCGATCGAGGACAGGATCGCCAGCTTATGCGCCGCGTCAATCCCGCCGACATCAAGGTTCGGGTCCGCTTCAAGATAGCCAAGCGCCTCGGCCTCCTCGAACAGAGAGTTGTAGCCGTTGCCGGTCTCTTCCATGCGGGTCAGGATATAGTTGCAGGTGCCGTTCATCACGCCCATGACGCGGGTGATCTCGTTCCCGGCAAGGCTTTCTGTCAGCGCCTTGATCACGGGGATGCCCCCGGCCACAGCGGCTTCATAGCGGATCAGGCAGCCCGCGGCTTCGGCTTGTTCGGCAAGCGCCTGACCGTGGATCGCCAGCAGCGCCTTGTTGGCGGTGACCACATCCTTGCCCGAGGCAAGCGCGGCTTCGGTGGCGTCCTTGGCGGGGCCTTCGTCGCCGCCCATCAATTCGACAAAGACATCCACATCGTCACGTTTCGCCAGTGCGACGGGATCATCTTCCCACGCGTAGCCCGACAATGTGACACCGCGGTCCTTGTCGCGGCTGCGGGCAGAGACGGCGGTGATGGTGACGGGGCGACCGGTGCGGGCCTCGATCAAGGCAGCCTGCTTGCGGATGATCCGCACCACGCCAACCCCAACGGTGCCCAATCCGGCAATCCCAAGACGAAGCGGTTGTGACATGGTGCAATCCTTTTGGTGGTGCGCGGCAGCGGGCTGCGGCGTTTCGGGGGTTTAGCCGCGATGTAGCCCTTTCCCACCGCGCACGCAACGCGACATTGCATGCGCCTTATTGCAAACCTTGGGACAAACGCTGCTTTTCCGACCCCGACAGAACCGATCTGCGCAAGCGCGCCGCGCGCGCCTGCAACCGTTCGACCCGCGATGTCAGCCCGTTTTCGGTTTGCGGGATGTTCACCTGTCCGGCCTCGGCCTTGGCAAGCAGCGGATCGACCGGCACAATCGCGGGATAGTCCGAGGCGAGAAGCTCGGGCGTGGCACGGCTGTCGAGCGCGGGAAACTGCGTGCAGGCCGCGGGCAGCGTCAGCGCGGCAAGGCAGAGCGGAAGAAGGATACGGTGCGTCATAGATCAGTCATGCACCAGNGACGGAANTCGCGCAAGCAGGGGTTTGCCTTTGAACATGCGTTCAATTAACCTTTGACCCATGGCGCGTACAACCGGATCACATTCTGACATCACTCGGCCCAAAATCCGCGCGGCAGCGTTGCGGCTTTTCGCCCGTCACGGCTTTGCTGCCGTATCCATGCGGGCACTGGCGACGGAAGTCGGGGTGCAGGCGGGCGCATTGTATAATTACACGCCGGACAAGCAGACNNTGNTGTTCAGCCTGTTGCAGGACCATATGAACGACCTGCTTNCGGCCTGCGANAGTGACCCCAGCCAAAGCGCGGTGGATCGCNTGCGCCNATTNGTCGATTTTCACATCCGCTTTCACGCCGACCGCCCGGACGAGGTTTTCATCTCTTATATGGAGCTGCGCAACCTCACGCCNNAGAATTTCGCCGAGGTCGAAGCATTGCGCCGCCAGTATGAAGACCGGCTAGAGACGATNTTGCGNGACGGGGCGGCGGCGGGGGATTTCGCCATCGCGGATACCAAGATCGCGACCTTGGCGGTGATTGCGATGCTGACAGGGGTGAATACGTGGTTTCGCGCNGGCGGACGGCTGTCGCTGGACGAGGTNATCGCGCAATATTGGGATATGGTGCGCAAGTCCGTCACGGCGGGNTAGGCCCCCGCGCGTGACGCTGGTTTTCAAGGCGCTNAGGGNCGCAGGGCGTTAATCGTCAAAGCCGACGAACCGCGTGACCTCTTCGACGGGGCGGCGGGTAGAGACGACGGCATTGGCCGAAAANTCCTCGTCCGGCCAGCCCATGGCGACGCAGGTCATGATCACCTGATCGTCGGGGATTTGCGCATGTTCACGCACCACAGGCGATTGCATGATGCCCTGACCGTTGATCACGCAGCCCAGACCCTTGCTCCACGCGGCGAGGACAAGGCCGTAGGTCACCGCGCCCAGATCGAAATGCGCGATGGTGCCATTGTCATCCAGCGACTTGTCAAAGCAGACGACGATGGACACCGGCGCNTCNAACTGNCGGAAGCCGCGCATCACCCAATCCTGACGGCGCTCCTTGTCGTCGCGTTCGATCCCCATGGCAGCAAAGAGCTGTTTCGCGATGCCGACCTGCCGGTCNCGGTGNACACCGGCATAGGCCCCGTGATCGCTGATTTCACGCACCGGCGGCACGCCTTGCAACATACGGGTCGAATTCCCTTCACGGACTTTCTCAAGCGGTTCGCCGGTCAGCACATGCAGATGCCACGGCTGGGTGTTCATCGAGGATGGCGCGCGATTGGCCAGTGCGATGACCTCTTCCAGCANGGCGCGCGGCACGGGGTCTTTCTTGAAGCCCCGGATGCTGCGCCGTTCCTGCATTGCCTGTTTCAGTTCCATCTTGCCCTCCCGCAAATTTCCTGACGGCTGTCAGACTGTTGCAGTTCCGCCGTGGGGTCAAGCGCGGGTGGGGCCGCGTGCCGCTGCGTCAGATCAGCAGTTAGGGACGTTGACCGCCAGCCCCCCAAGCGAGGTTTCTTTATACTTTTCAGACATATCCGCACCGGTCTGGCGCATGGTTTCGATGCAGGCGTCCAGCGGCACCAGATGCGTGCCGTCNCCGCGCAGCGCAAGCGACGCGGCGGANACCGCCTTGATCGCGCCAAGCCCGTTGCGTTCGATGCAAGGCACCTGCACCAGACCGCGCACGGGGTCGCAGGTCATGCCNAGATGATGCTCCAGCGCGATTTCGGCGGCGTTCTCGATCTGCTGCGGCGTGCCGCCCATNACGGCACAGAGCCCGGCNGCGGACANGGCGGNNGCGNTGCCCACTTCGGCNTGNCAGCCCGCTTCCGCCCCCGAGATCGACGCGTTGAATTTGACCAGCCCGCCGATCGCCGCAGCGGTGAGCAGGAAATCCTCGATATGCGCCTCTGATGCGCCGGGGACGTGATCCAGATAATAGCGCAAGGTAGCGGGCATCACACCNGCNGCGCCGTTGGTGGGGGCGGTGACGACTTGCCCACCGGCGGCATTTTCCTCGTTCACCGCCATAGCGTAAACGCTCATCCAGTCGTTGATCGTATGAGGCGCGCGCTGGTTCTGGCCGCGTTCTTGCNGCAGCGCATCATGGATCGCCTTGGCNCGGCGTTTGACGTTCAACCCGCCGGGCAGGATGCCATCGGTTTCNAGCCCGCGGTTGATGCAGTCGTTCATCACCTGCCACAGCCGCTTGGTGCCGTCGCGCAGCTGCGCCGCCCCGCCGCGCGATTCCTCGTTGGCNCGTTTCATCTGGGCGATGCTCTTGCCGGACTCNGNCGCCATNTGCAGCATCTCGNTTGCGGATTTGAACGGGAAGGGNANCGGCGCGCCTTNGTCCGTGTCNTTGCCCGCCGCCAGTTCGGCTTCGGTCATCACGAAGCCGCCGCCGATGGAATANTAGGTNTCGCGCAGGGTGACATCGCCTTGGGCGTCGGTGGCCATCAGCATCATCCCGTTGGCGTGGCCGTCGAGCTTGGTGTCGTAGTCAAAGATCATATCGGACTTGGGCGCGAAACTCAGCGTGCCAAACTCGGGCAGGGTGATCGTCTGCGTGCGGTTTATCTCGGCCAGTACCTCTTCGGCGCGGTCATTATCGTAGTCTTGCGGCGTGAACCCCGCGAGGCCAAGGATCGTCGCGCGGTCCGTGGCGTGGCCCACGCCGGTAAAGGCCAGACTGCCATGCAGCGATGCGCGCAGGCCCGCGAATTTGAACGGAGAGGCACGCATCAGGTCCAGAAACCGTGCCGCCGCCACCATCGGCCCCATCGTGTGCGAGGAGGACGGGCCGATGCCCACTTTGAACATATCGAAGACAGAGAGAAACATCAGGTGGCACTTCCTATGGGTGGGGTGGCAAGGTGGGGCGCGGTAAACGGCGTGGGCCCCAGCCCTTCGGCGGTTTGCGCGGCCGCCGTGCAGGGGAGCGTTTCGACCCGAGCGCAAAGCGCGTGCAGATGCGGGGTGGCGCGCAGATCGAACCAGCGGCGATCACGGTTGCGCGGATACAGCGCGCACCAGCGCAACAGCGGGGCGAGGTAAAGCGCAAGCGCGAGGGGCAGCGTATCCGCCGCGGCCCGGTCCTCCAGCCTGCGCAGGTGGGTCTGCAACGCTTGGGTTAGGGTTGTGTGCAGCGCGTCTTGGGCGGTGTCGTCGTCGCCCACGTATTTGTCAGGGTAAAACAGCATACGCAGGGCAGGGTGCACCGTATTGGCAACGAAAAACAACCACTTGAGGAAATCCGCCCGTGTGGCATCCTTCGGGGCAGGGGCCAGCCCCCCGTGCCGGTCCGCCAGCCACAACAGGATCGCGCCGGTTTCGAACATCGGCCCGTCCGGCGTCTGCAACGCGGGGATCAGCCCGTGCGGGTTCAGCGCCCGATAGGCGGGGGCAGACTGCGCCTGCGCCGCGCGATCGACCAGACAGGTGTCATAGGCCACGCCCTGCGCCTCAAGCGCGAGGCGGATGATCAGGGAAGCATTGTCGGGGGCGTAGTGCAGCGTGTAATCGGTCATAGGCCGGTGGTATCCCATTGCGCCGGAGGCGGGCGATTGAAAACGACCGATCTGCGCGGTTTGCGGTACTCTATCCAGATTATCGGCGCGTAACACCCCCGTGGCACCGTGGCGCAGACCATGTGGCACCGCCCGCAGGCCACGCGACGCGACGACAATGCGGTTTTGAGGGTCGCGCGCCGGCGCGGCTGCGTCTATAAGGGCGTCGATTAACGAGGAGTCGCTGCCATGACCGGAGAATTGTCACCCATCGATAAGGCCAAATTTGTCGCCGCCAAACGCGCTGCACAATTTGTAGAAGACGGAATGCGCGTCGGATTGGGCACCGGCTCTACCGCCGCGTGGCTGGTACGCTGTTTGGGCGAGATGGTGCGCGACGACGGCTTGCGGATCAAGGGCGTGCCCACGTCGACCCGCACCGCGCAGCTGGCGCGCGAAGTGGGGATCGAGGTGATCAGCCTTGATGAAGCCAAGTGGCTGGACCTGACTATCGATGGCGCGGACGAGTTCGACGGAGAGCTGAACCTGATCAAGGGCGGCGGCGGTGCCTTGCTGCAAGAAAAGATCGTGGCCACTGCCTCCGATCAAATGGTCGTGATTGCCGACATCGGCAAAGAGGTCGAAACACTGGGCGCATTTCCCCTTCCGGTAGAGGTTATTCCCTTTGGCTGGCAGACCACACAAGCGCTTGTCGAAGAGACTTTGGTGTCGATGGACGTGCTGGGGCGCAATTCCACGCTGCGTATGAACGGCGACATCCCCTTCGTGACGGACGAGGGGAACTACATCCTTGACCTGCATCTCAAGCGGATCGGCAACACCCGCCAGATGGCCTTGGTCATGAACCAGATGCCGGGCGTAGTTGAAAACGGGCTATTCATTGATATCTGTGATGCCGTGGTGATCGGCTATGGCGATGGCCGCGTCGAAGTGCGCGACATCAACGAAGGCACTGTTGATCGCGATAAGATGGAGTTTGTCGAGACGGATAACCTGTTCTCCGACCTGAGCGATTAACAAAGAAAGGCCCCGGCCCAGATGAGCGATTTTGATTACGACCTTTTTGTCATTGGTGGCGGTTCCGGCGGTGTGCGCGCGGCGCGTGTTGCGGCGGGCGAATACGGGGCCAAAGTCGCCCTCGCCGAAGAGGACCGCTATGGCGGGACATGCGTGATCCGGGGCTGCGTGCCGAAAAAGCTGATGGTTTTTGCCTCGGGCTACGCCGAGCTGGTGGACGAGGCGCAGTGCTTTGGCTGGGACATCAAGCCGGGCACCTTCGACTGGCACGCNTTCAAGACCCGTTTGAANACTGAANTGGACCGGCTGGAAGGCGTNTANCGCAAGCTNTTGGCCAATTCGGANGTCGATACCTTTGACCAGCGCGCCACGATCAAGGACGCGCATACGGTGCAGCTGGCGAATGGCGAAACCCGCACGGCCAAACACATCTTGCTGGCCACCGGCGGCCGTCCGGTACGCCCTGATGTACCGAACGCCCAGCTTGGGATTGTGTCGGACGATATCTTCCATCTCGAAAGCCTGCCCAAGTCGATCCTGATTGTGGGTGGTGGCTATATCGGCTGTGAATTCGCCTGTATCCTGAATGGCTTGGGCGTCGANGTGACGATGTACAACCGCGCGGCNCAGATCCTGCGCGGTTTTGATGACGAGGCCCGCGGACTGATCGCTGAATCNATGACAAATGCAGGCGTCGATATCCACTGCGGCACCANCATCGTCGAAATGGCGCTGGAATCCGAACACGAGGCGGGCACCATGCCCAGCAACTCTGACGCGGCGATGGGGGCCACGGCTGAACAATCGAACGAGCTGAACAATTGCGACGCGCGCGCAGGCACGCAGGGGCCGATCTGGGTCAAAGCCTCCAACGGGGCCGAGAAGGTCTTTGANATGGTGCTGTTCGCCACAGGGCGCGCACCGAATACCGATGGCATGGGGCTGGAAGAGGTNGGCGTNTCGCTGGGCCGTCGCCAAGANGTCGAAGTCGACGAATACAGCCAGTCGGGCGTNCCGTCGATCTATGCCATCGGCGATGTCACCGACCGCGTGAACCTGACACCTGTTGCGATCCGCGAAGGCATGGCCTTTGTGCAAACCGTCTTTGGCGGCAACCCGACGCCCGTGGATCACGACCTGATCCCGTCGGCCGTGTTCACACAGCCCGAATTCGGCACCGTCGGCCTGACAGAAGAGCAAGCGGCAGAGCAGGAACCGGTCGAGATTTANTCGGCGTCGTTCCGGCCCATGCAAACGGCCTTTGCCGAAAAGAACAAACGTGTGATGATGAAGCTGATCGTCAGCAAGGAAACACGCGTCGTTCTGGGGTGCCACATCGTCGCACCGAACGCGGGCGAGCTGATCCAGCTGGTGGGCATTGCCGTGAAGGCGGGGCTGACAAAAGAGCAATTCGACGCGACCTGCGCCGTGCACCCGACCATGTCCGAAGAGCTGGTCACCATGCGCAGTCCGACACGCACTGCTTGAAGTTCGGGCGAATATGCCCAACTCTGCACAAGATAAAACCGCGTAGGCGGTTGGGATAGGGCCGCTATAGCGGCCATACATAGGGAAGAATTAATGGCTGGAAATACAGGCGGTCCTTGGGGCGGCGGAGGAAACTCAGGCGGTGGGAACAATGGTGGCGACCGCAACCGGCCCGGAGGGCAGCGGCCCACCGGTGGTGGCGGGCGCGGTCCGGGTGGTGACAAAGGTCAGATGCCCGAGATCGACGATCTGGTGAAAAAGGGTCAGGAACAGCTGCGCGTCCTCATGGGCGGCAAAGGCGGNACTCGTAATTCCGGCGGCTCTGGCGGGAATATGGGCGGCGCAGGCCCCAAGTTCACCCGCGGCACAGTGGGTCTGGGTCTGGTGGCGGCCGCTGTCGTCTGGGGGATGGCAAGCTTTTATACCGTGCGCCCTGAACAGCAGTCGATCGAACTCTTCCTTGGCGAATTTTCTGGCATCGGGACAGAGGGTCTGAACTTTGCCCCTTGGCCCTTTGTCACNGCCGAAGTCTTTGANGTGACCACCAACCGCGCCGAAACCATTGGCGCAGGACGCAGTGGCGACGATAACGAAGGGCTGATGCTGACCACGGATGAAAACATCGTCGANATCGANTTTCAGGTCGTCTGGAACGTNAAGAANGCCGAGAACTTCAAGTTCTCGCTGCGGGATCCGCANATGGCNGTGCGTGCGATTTCTGAATCCGCCATGCGCGAGATCATCGCCCAGTCCGANCTGGCACCGATCCTCAACCGTGACCGTGCCACCATCGAAGCCTCCGCGCGCGAGCTGATCCAGACCACGCTTGATAACCGCGAGACCGGGATCAACATCATCCGCGTCAACTTCAACAAGGTGGATCCNCCCAGCCAGACGGTCACCGTGACGGATGCAAACGGCAACACGACGCAGGAATCCGTCATCGACGCCTTCCGCGACGTGCAAGCTGCCGAACAGGAACGCGATCGGGTGGAACGTCAGGCTGACGCNTANGCCAACCGCCGCACCGCCGAAGCCCGTGGTGAATCCGCCCGTCTGCTGGAAGCCGCCGAAGGGTACCGTGCGCGTGTGGTCAACGACGCCGTGGGTGAGGCAAGCCGCTTTGAAGCGGTATTGCAGGAATATGCAGCAGCACCCGATGTAACCCGTCGCCGTCTGTACATCGAAACCATGGAGAAAGTTCTGGGAGACGTGGACAAGATCATCCTCGAAAACGGCTCTGACGGGACCGGGCAGGGGGTCGTGCCTTACCTGCCGCTCAATGAACTCCGCAACTCCAACCGAGGATCGAACTGATGCGTAAACTCAATATCCTCATCCCCGTGGTTGTGATCGCAGCCGTTGTCGCCNTGTCGTCGATCTTTATCGTGGACGAACGTGAACGCGCGCTGGTGCTGCGTTTCGGCCAGATCAAACAGGTGCGTGAAGACGCGGGCATCGGGTTCAAAATCCCGCTGCTGGACGANGTCGTCCGCTACGACGACCGTATCCTGTCGCTTGAAACGCCGATGATCGAGGTCACCCCCGCCGATGACCGTCGTCTCGAAGTGGATGCCTTTGTGCTGTACCGCATCAACAGCGTGCGCCAGTTCCGTCAGGCCCTTGGCACCGACGGTGGCCGTCAGGCTGAAATCCAGTTGAACGGTATTCTTGACGGTCAGATCCGTGCGGTTCTGGGCTCGCAGGGNGTGACATCCAACACCATCCTGTCGCCCGAACGCTCTGCACTGATGGACCAGATCCGCGAACGTTCTGACGCGCGTGCGCAGGCGCTTGGTCTGGATGTGGTCGATGTGCGTTTGCGCCAGACCAACCTGCCAGAGCAGAACTTTGACGCGACCCTGCAGCGGATGATCGCTGAACGTGACCGCGAAGCGACCGATGAACGCGCCCGTGGCCGCGAGGCGGCGCAACGTGTCACNGCCCTTGCGGATCGTACCTACGAGGAAATCCTGTCGGAAGCCCGTCGTGACGCCCGTATCACCGAAGGTGAGGCCGACGCCGAGCGGAACAAGATCTTTGCGCAAGCCTACTCCAAGGATGCGGAGTTCTTTGAATTCTACCGCTCGCTCAGCGCTTACGAGCAAGCGTTGAAGGGCGAGAATTCTACCATGGTGATGTCGCCCGACAGCGAGTTCTTTAACTATCTCAAGTCGGACGAAGGCAGCCGNAGCCAACGCGCGACCACCACCGGGACCGGCAACTGATCCTATCCACGGTGCACNTTNAAACAGGGGCTNGCAGAAATGCCGGCCCCTGTTTCGTTTGGGGGCATGACCNCNGGATCAACGGGATAAGGGGCGGCAATTTCGCATAGAAACCGAAGGTCGCGTTGACATGCGCGTGAGGATGACCATCTTTCACCTTGCAGCAGTGGGTTTGCNGATGCACTCTGCCAAGGACACATAAACGGGGTGTATCGCCCCTTATAAAACCGGAGTTGACGAATGCAGCCAAAGGCCGTTTCCCTGTCGCGTACCGACGCAATATCGCCCCAGATCAAATGGTTGATGATGGGCATGCTGGCGCTGGCTTTTGTCCTGATGCAGGCCGTGGTCGCACTGGCCAAACCCGAAAGCCTTGCNCCGCTTGCGGAAAAGATCAGCCCGTCGGTCGTGAATATCACCACNTCCACCACCGTNGAAGGGCGCACNGGCCCCCGTGGCATCGTGCCCGAAGGCTCCCCCTTCGAGGATTTCTTCAAGGAATTCCGNGACCGCAACAATGGTGGCGAAGCCCCCGCGCCACGCAAATCNTCGGCGCTTGGGTCGGGGTTTGTNATCTCTGAAGACGGGTTCGTCGTGACCAACAACCACGTGATCGAAGGCGCGGACGAGATTACCATCGANTTTTTCACCGGTCTTGAACTGAAGGCCGAAGTCATCGGCACCGACCCCAACACCGATATCGCCCTGCTTAAGGTTGAAGCCCCAAGTGCGCTGCCGTTCGTCAGCTTTGGCGACAGCAATGCCGCCCGCGTTGGTGACTGGGTGCTGGCCATGGGGAACCCGCTGGGGCAGGGGTTTTCCGTCTCGGCCGGAATCGTCTCGGCGCGCAACCGTGCTTTGTCGGGCACCTACGATGACTATATCCAGACGGATGCTGCCATTAACCGCGGCAACTCCGGGGGGCCGTTGTTCAATATGGACGGCGAAGTTATCGGCGTGAACACCGCGATCCTGTCGCCCAACGGCGGCTCCATCGGGATCGGTTTCTCGATGGCGTCGAATGTCGTGACGCGTGTTGTGAACCAGCTTAAGGAATTCGGCGAAACCCGTCGCGGCTGGTTGGGTGTGCGTATTCAGGACGTTACTCAGGATGTGGCCGACGCGATGGGGCTTGCCAAAGCGTCCGGCGCGTTGATCACTGATGTACCGGACGGCCCTGCGAAGGATGCGGGCCTGAAAACCGGTGATGTGATCCTCAGCTTTGCAGGGGTCGAGGTTGAAGACACCCGCGGTCTGGTCCGTCAGGTGGGCAACAGCACTGTCGGGGCCTCGGTCCGCGTGACTGTCCTGCGCGAGGGGAAATCCCAGACGCTCAAGGTCAAGCTGGGCCGCCGCGAAGATGCCGAAGGGGCAGGGGCGTCGGCCTCGGCACCAGAGGATGAGGCAGAGCCCGAAGCGCCTGCGTCAAAGTCGGTGCTTGGTCTGACAATCACGCCGCTGACGGATGATCTGCGTACCGAGCTTGGGGCGGATGATTCAGTCGAGGGTCTGGCCGTGACCGAGGTGGACGAGATGTCGGAAGCCTTCGAGAAAGGCCTGCGTGTAGGGGACATCATCACCGAGGCGGGCCAACAGCCGATCCTGTCCATCACCGATCTGGAGGACCGGATCACCGAGGCCAAAGACGGCGGCCGCAAGTCGCTGTTGCTGTTGGTGCGCCGCGCAGGTGACCCGCGCTTTGTGGCCTTGGGTCTGGGCGACTAAACCCGCCCCACGTCGCTGGAAGAACACTGCCCCCGTCGGTCCCTGTACCGGCGGGGGTTTTGCGTGGGGCGCGTCTGCACGCTGCCGGTTGTTTCGCATATCGAAAGCCGATAGGATTTACGTCAAATGAAGGACAGCCCCATGCACGACACATCCACGACGGCCATTCGCAGCGATCGGCTGTCTGCGCTGCGCACCCAAATGCTGGCAGAGGCGGAAATTACCAGCGTGCAGAACCAGTCGCTGATCCAAAGCCGCCGCGAACAGATTTGCGAGGCGGCCTTGTCGCTGTTTCTTGAGAAAGGCTTTGCCGCCACCACGATCCGCGACATCTGTGCGCGCTCGGGCGTCAATCAGGCCAGCATCTATGATTATATCGCGAATAAGAACGACATCCTGCGCCGCCTGCTGAACCAGCTGTGGTTCCGCGAGGACGTGTCGACGCTGCCGATCATCCTGCTGGATGAAAACCTGTCACTTGAGGACGCGTTCGAGAAATACTTCCGCGAAAGCTGGTCGATGAAACGGGATGGCACGTTGCTGGCCTATCGGTGCGTGCCGCATATGCAGGCCGAAGACCGCCGCGCCCTGCATGCGCGCGAGTTTGCGGTGATGAAGGATCTGGCGGACCAGCTTGCCCCGCGTCTGGGGATGCACAGCGACGATCAACGGCTTGATATCGTTGCCAATCTGATGGTGTTCCTGTCAGCCTTTGGCCCGATGCGCGACTGGCTGATCCGTGACATCCCGGACGAGGTGATCCTGCGCACGATCTCGGCCGGTGCGGCGGCGATGGTCAGATCGCTTGCGGATCAGACGCAGACCTAAAGCTTGCGGGCGCGAATGACCGTGTGGTGGCTGACCAGCTCGTAGCCCATCTCGGCCGCGACACGATCCAGCAGCGTCGCGATCTCGGTCCCTGGAATTTCCACCAGATCCCCACTGTCGACATCGACCAGATGGTCGTGGTCCGTGTGGGGCATCATCTCGTAGCGGGCAGGGGCATCATCCAGCACCAGTTTGCGCACCAGCCCCGCGTTTTCAAGCACTGACATCGTGCGATAGACCGTGGCGACNGANACNGTGTCATCCANNCTGCGNGCCTTTTCATACAGNTCTTCGACATTGGGGTGATCGTCGGTTTCCGACAGCAGCGATACGATGGTTGTGCGCTGTGGCGTGACCCGCAGGCCCGCTTCACGCAGCAATTGCTTGTAATCAGCGCTGTGGGTCAAACCGATGTCCTTTCTCGTCTGCNTTCTTGTTACGCAAGATTCATCTTGCCCGCAAGTTTATGCGACCTATTCTTATTTGCATGTTTGACATATGCGACTAATTCGCATTTACATCTAGCGAACGCATTGCTCCTTGGAGGAACAGAATGAGAAAGAATGTGCTGGCGTCGGTTTTTGCNCCGGTTCTTGGTGTNGCGGCGATGGCNGGCGTGCCTGCGGTTGCGGCTGATTTCAAAGTCGTCACGACCTTTACGGTTCTTGCNGATATGGCGCAGCAGGTGGGCGGCGATGCGGCAGAGGTGGTATCGATCACNAAGCCCGGTGCCGAAATCCACGGNTANGAGCCCACCCCGCGCGATATCGTGGGCGCGGTGGATGCCGATCTGATCCTGTGGAACGGCATGAACCTAGAGCTGTGGTTCGAGCAGTTCATCTCGAACCTCGGGGATATTCCGTCGGCCACGCTGACCGACGGGGTGGAGCCGATCTCTATCGGGGAGGGGGAGTATGAGGGCAAGCCGAACCCCCACGCCTGGATGGGGCTGGATAACGCGCTGATCTACGTCGACAATATCGCGGCAGCTTTTGCCGAACACGACCCTGACAATGCGGCGANCTATGCCGCCAANGCTGAAAGCTANAAACAGGAAATCCGCGATACGATCACGCCCCTGCGGGACCGGATTGCNCANATCCCCGAAGACCAGCGTTGGCTGGTGACCTGNGAAGGNGCGTTCAGCTACCTCGCGCGGGATTTCGGGATGAAAGAGCTGTACCTCTGGCCGATGAACGCCGACCAGACCGGCACGCCGCAGCAGGTGCGCAAAGTCATCGATTCCGTGCGCGACAATGATATTCCGGTCGTTTTCTGTGAGAGCACGGTGAATACCTCGCCTGCAAAGCAGGTCGCNCGGGAAACCGGCGCGGCCTATGGTGGTGTGCTTTATGTCGATAGCCTCAGCACCGCCGAGGGNCCCGTGCCAAGCTATCTGGACTTGCTGCGCGTCACCTCGCAGACTGTCGCGGACGGGCTGGATGCAGGCCTGAAGTAAATGGATACCNCTATGCACCCCGCCCCCACGACGANCNCAGATGTCAGCCTTGCGCCCGATGCGATCGGCATCAAGGCCACAGATGTGACCGTGACCTATCGCAACGGCCACACCGCGCTTTATGATGCCAGCTTCGAGATCCCGCGCGGTACGATCACGGCGNTGGTCGGGGTGAACGGGGCGGGGAAATCCACGCTGTTCAAGGCGATCATGGGCTTTGTGCCCGCCGCGCAGGGGCAGATCACCCTGCTGGGCAAGACCGTCAAACAGGCGTTGCGAGAAAACCTTGTGGCCTATGTCCCGCAGTCNGAAGAGGTCGATTGGGCCTTTCCGGTGCTGGTGCAGGATGTGGTAATGATGGGGCGCTATGGGCATATGGGGTTNCTGCGCCGTCCCAAAGCCGCCGATCATGCNGCGGTGGACGANGCCCTGCGCCGCGTCAANATGACCGATTTCCGCCACCGCCAGATCGGAGAACTGTCCGGCGGGCAGCGCAAACGCGTTTTTCTGGCGCGCGCCTTGGCGCAGAACGGGCAGGTGATCCTGCTGGACGAACCCTTTACCGGCGTAGACGTNAAGACCGAGGACCAGATCATCGACCTGCTGCGNGAGTTGCGCGACGAAGGNCGGGTGATGCTGGTGTCGACGCATAANNTGGGCTCTGTCCCGGAATTCTGTGACCGGACCGTCTTGGTCAAGGGCACGGTGCTGGCCTATGGNCCGACGGAAACGGTCTTTACCCATGACAATCTGGAAACGGCTTTTGGCGGGGTGCTGCGGCACTTTACCCTTGGGGGGCAAGACCTGCACGATGATGACGACGGGCGCGAGCTGCGGATCATCACCGACGACGAACGCCCCTTCGTGCATTACGGCGAACGCATCGACACCTCCGAGGACGACACATGATCGACCTGCTGCTAGAGCCGTTCAGCTATGACTATATGTTCAACGCCATGTGGGTGTCNGCGATGGTGGGGGCGGTTTGNGCCTTTNTGTCGTGCTATCTGATGCTCAAGGGCTGGTCGCTGATCGGCGACGCGNTNAGCCATTCTGTCGTGCCCGGTGTGGCNGGGGCCTATATGCTGGGGCTGCCTTTTGCGCTTGGCGCGTTTCTGGCGGGCGGTATGGCGGCGGGGGCGATGCTGTTTCTGTCNGGGCGGTCGGGGCTGAAGATCGACGTGATCATCGGCATCATCTTTACCGCATTTTTCGGCTTGGGCCTGTTCATGGTGTCGCTATCGCCCATGTCGGTCAGCATCCAGACCATCATTATGGGCAATATCCTTGCCATCGCGCCGCAGGATATCGTGCAGTTGGCGATCATCGGNGTCGTCTGTCTGACCGTGCTGCTGCTGAAGTGGAAAGACCTGATGGTCACCTTCTTTGACGANAACCACGCACGCTCCATCGGGTTGCGGCCCGAGCTGTTGAAGGCGGTGTTCTTCATGCTGCTGTCGGCGGCGGTGGTGGCGGCGATGATGACCGTCGGGGCCTTTCTGGTGATCGCCATGGTCGTGACNCCGGGGGCGACGGCCTATCTGCTGTGTGACCGTTTCCCNCGGCTGATCATCGTATCGGTGCTGATCGGCACGATCACCAGCTTTCTGGGGGCCTATGCCAGCTATTTTCTGGACGGGGCGACAGGCGGGGTGATCGTCACGCTGCAAACCGCGATCTTCCTGCTGGCCTTTGTCTTTGCGCCCAAACACGGTGTGCTGGCCGCGCGGCGCAAGGCTGCGGCGGCGCTCAAATCCTTGCGAGACGGGGTGGCCCCATGATCGAGACGTTGCTGTTTCCCTTCCAGTTTCCCTTCATGCAGAACGCTTTCTGGATCGTCCTGCTGGTCGCCCCGCCGACGGCGTTGCTGTCATGCTTNCTGGTGCTCAANGGCTGGGCCTTGATGGGCGATGCGGTCAGCCATGCGGTCCTGCCGGGGGTCGTGCTGGCCTGGATNACGGGNNTGCCGNTGATTGTAGGGGCCTTTGCCGCGGGCATGTCCTGCGCGATGCTNACCGGATACCTGAGCTACAATAGCCGGATCAAACANGACACCGTGATGGGGGTCGTCTTTTCNGGCATGTTCGGGATCGGCATCATCATGTACACCTCGATCACCACGAACCAGCATCTGGATCACGTGTTGTTCGGCAATATGCTGGGCGTCGGCGCGCAGGATCTTTGGACGGCGGGGCTGATCTCGGCCTTTGTGACGGCGTTTCTGGTGCTCAAGTGGAAAGATCTGCTGCTGCACGCCTTTGACCCCGCACAGGCGCAGGCCAGCGGGCTGCACACGGGGTTCTTGCACTATGGGTTGCTGGCGGTGTTGTCGCTGACCATCGTGGCGACGCTGACGGCGACGGGGCTGATCCTTGCGGTGGCGTTGCTGGTCACACCGGGGGCGATTGCCTTTCTGGTGGTGCGCAGCTTTGGCCCGATGCTGATCGTATCTGTGCTGGTCTGCCTGTTGTCGATGTTCGCGGGCGTCTACGCCAGCTTCTTTCTGGANAGCGCACCGGCGCCGACAATCGTGTTGATCCTGACGGTGATCTTTGTCCTCGCCTTCATCAACCGTTTGCTGGTGACGCGCCGCACCTCGCGTCAGGCGGCACGGGGGTAGCCTTGAAGGGGAGGCGGGCTCTAGACCCGCCCGACCTTGAACCCGCGGGACAGATGATTGCNCATGGCAAACAGCAGCAATGCGCCGGGCANCATAGANGTCAGCGTAAAGGCCATGACCATCCCGATATCGGTCTGAAAGCCGAACATCGCGCTNAGCGCCATAGAGATCGGCTTGCCGTTGGTGGTGGTCAGGATGCGGGCAAAGACGACTTCTACCCANCTGAACATAAANCAGAAAAACGCAGTCACCGCGATGCCGGGCGCGATCTGCGGTAGCAGGATTTTCCAGATGTAGCGGGGGCGCGAATAGCCATCNAGNAANGCCGTCTCGTCCATCTCGCGCGGGACGGCGGCGATGAANCCCTGCANAATCCAGATCGACACCGGCAGGTTGAACAGACAATGGGCCAGCGCGATGCCGGTGACCGAGTTGACGATGCCAAGCACCGANAAAAGCTGGAAGATCGGCAGGGTCAGCACCACCGGCGGGGTGATGCGAAAGGCGATGAAGCTGAAGAACAGNTGTTTGTCCCCCAGAAACGACAGCCGCGCAAAGGCAAAGGCNGCGGGCAGGGCGACGGGGATGGTGATCGCGATATTGATCAGCACATAGGCGACTGAATTGCCAAAGGCCGCGCGCAAGCTCGGGTCGGCCCAGATGGCGCGATANTTGCGCAGCGTCGTCTCGCCCAGGCTCAGCCCGTCCTGCGCCAGCGTCGCGGTAAAGCTNANCACCGTCATCTGCACCAGCGGCAGGATAGTAAAGAGGATGAACGCCCCCAGCAGCGCCAGTTTGATCACGGGCCATGCCCGACGCGGTATCATCACGGCACCCCCGGTTTGGGATCGTCAAGCTTGGCCTGCACCTTGGTAAAGACCCATGCCACCGACAGCACGATCAGAAAATATAGCACCGACCGCGCGGCCGAGGGGCCGTAGTTGAACGCCTTGATCTCCTCGCCCAGATCGACGGCNAGNAACAGNCTGGCCTCGGCCGGGCCGCCGGCATTGATCGGAAAGGCCTCGGTGTAGATCATGAAACTGTCCATGAACCGCAGCAGCACCGCCATGANCANNACNTGCTGCAANCGCGGCANNTGGATATGGCGAAACACCTGCCANGGGCGCGCCCCNTCGATGGCGGCNGCCTGATANAGCGGNTCGGGGATNGTGGTCAGCGCGCTATAGGCGAGGATGACCACAAGGCTGGTCCAATGCCACGTGTCCATTGCCAAGATCACCACCCATGTCAGCACGGCGCTGTCCTTCCACGCGGCGGGCCAGCCGTAGCCCGCCAGCCACTGCCCCAAAATNCCTGTGTCGTCGTTCATCAGGCTCAGCCAGAGCGCAGGGATCATNTTCCACGGTACCAGCAGCGGCANCGACAGCACAGCCAAGGCCGCCCCCGCCCAGATCCGTCCGCGCGGGATGCACAGGGCCAGCGCGATCCCCAGCGGGATCTGGATGCACAGCACGAAGGTCGAGAACAGCGCGCTGCGCCCGAAGCTCGCCCAGAAACGCGGNGCGGTGATCAGGTCNCGAAACCANTCNGTNCCGATCCAGAAGCGCGATTGNAGGGTGAAAATCTCGAAGAACGAATAGTTGATGACGGTGANCAGCGGGATCAGCCCGACCACCCCCAGCAAGAGGCAGGCGGGGGCGACAAAAAGCCAGCCGCGCGAGTCATGCTGCTTCATGGGGTTCTGTCCATGTTTTGGTCAGGCCGTCACAACCGAGGTGCCCCAGCCCGCGCACTCCGCCTTCAGCGCATCGGGTAGGTGGTGGTCGGTGAACAGCGTGTTCACATCGCGCAGCGAACAGATCGTCAGCGGGGCCTTGCGCTGGAACTTCAGGTGGTCGGCCACGACCATCACCGTGCGTGACCGCCCGATGGCGGACCGGCTGACCAGCACCTCTTGCCCGTCGAAATCCAGCAGATCGCCATCCGCATCAATGGCAGAACAGCCCAGAACCGAGAAATCGAACTTGAACTGCTTGACCATCTCGGCGGTCAGCCCGCCCACCATGCCGCCATCCGCACGGCGCAAGACGCCGCCTGTCAGGATGATCTCGCAGCTTTGGTTGGCGGCGAGGATATTGGCGATGTTGAGGTTGTTCGTCACCACCAGCAGGTTTTCGTGATGCAGCATTTCCTGCGCGACNGCTTCGGTACTGGTGCCGATGTTCATGAACACCGACGCCCCATGCGGTATAGCCTGCGCGCAATGTTCGGCGATGGCGCGTTTGCCTTCCTCGTTCAGGCGGCGGCGTTCGTCATAGACGATATTCACCACCCCCGACGGGATCACCGCGCCGCCATGCACCCGTTCCAGCTTGCCGCTTTCAGCAAGCTCGGACAGGTCGCGGCGGATGGTCTGCACGGTGACGTTATACGCCTCTGCCAGCCCGTCGACGGTGACTTTGCCGTCCTTGCGCGCCAGCTCCAAAATCTCGCGCTGTCTGAAATTTGACATAGATCCCCCCGTCTTTGGCTGGGGATGCCCAAGGTTTCTGCACGCCCGACCAAAACTTACAATCTACGGAAAGCGAAGCACGTCAAGGCCGCGAATCGTGGTATATCGTCTGTAAGGCGCAGAAATGCGCGTCAGGCGAAGGATTAATGCGCCTAAAATCAAGGCTATAGTCGAAAACGAAAAGAAACGAACGTTCGATCTTGAAAAACGAAGGGGCTTGGTGTCTTTTGTCACGACGTCCCGCAANCCTAGCTGCGAGACGCGAAAATGATGCGGGGAGGCTTCATTGAGCCAGCTTGAAACAGAACACAGCGTCGATCTCTTTGTGATCGGCGGAGGGATCAACGGCTGCGGCATTGCACGCGACGCCGTGGGCCGTGGGTTTACCGTCGAGCTGGCAGAGATGAACGATCTGGCCTCGGCAACCTCCTCGGCCTCGACCAAGCTGTTTCACGGCGGGTTGCGCTATCTGGAATACTGGGAGGTCCGCCTTGTCCGCGAGGCGTTGATCGAACGCGAAACCCTGCTGAAAGCGATGCCGCATATCTCTTGGCCGATGCGGTTTGTGCTGCCTTATCATAAGGATATGCGGTTCGAGGGGGATACGCCCACCTCAAAGCTGCTCAACGTGTTCATGCCGTGGATGAAGGGGCGTCGCCCTGCGTGGCTGATCCGCTTGGGTCTGTTCATGTATGACAATCTGGGCGGGCGGCAGATCCTCAAGGGGACGACCGCGGTCGATCTGACCCAGGCCCCCGAGGGGGCACCGCTGCAGGACAAGTTCGAAAAGGCCTATGAGTATTCCGACTGCTGGATCGAAGACAGCCGTCTGGTGGTGCTGAACGCCCGCGACGCCCAAGCCCGTGGTGCACGGATCAACACCCGCACCAAGGTCGTCTCGGCCGAGCAGGTCGACGGCATGTGGCAGGTCACGCTGGAACCGAAAGACGGCGGCCCCCAACGCGTGGTACAGGCCAAGATGCTGGTCAACGCCGGTGGCCCGTGGGTGGAAAACGTGATCCGCAATACCGTGCGCATCAATTCCTCGGAAGGGGTGCGGCTGGTGCGGGGCAGCCATATCGTGACGCCCAAGCTGTATGACCACGACAAATGCTACTTCTTCCAAGGCGAAGACGGGCGCATCATCTTTACCATTCCCTACGAGACAGATTTTACCCTGATCGGCACCACAGATGCCGACCATGCGGATGTGTCCGAAAAGCCGGTCTGCACCCCCGAGGAGCAGGATTACCTCGTGCGGGTTGCGTCCAAATACCTGAAAAAGCAGATCACCACCGACGATATCGTCTGGACCTACTCCGGCGTTCGCCCGCTGTATAACGACGGGGCGAGCTCTGCCACGGCGGCGACGCGGGACTATGTGCTGAAGGTCGACACATCTGCCGGTGCGCCGGTGCTGAACGTCTTTGGCGGCAAGATCACCACCTACCGCCGTTTGGCCGAAAGCGCGCTAGAGAAGATCCAGCCCTATTTCGCCAATGACGCCAAACCCTGGACGGCGGGTGTCGCCTTGCCTGGCGGCGATTTTCCGGTAGACGGCGTGGCGGCGTTGAAAAAAGAGTTGCAGGACCGCTACGGCTTTTTGACCCAACGTTGGGCGGATCGTCTGGTCAAAGCCTATGGGCGCGAGGCATTTGATGTCTTGGGCGATGCGCAAACCGCGGCAGATCTGGGGCGTGATTTCGGCGCGACCCTGACCGAGCGTGAGGCCAAGTGGCTGATCGACAAGGAATTTGCCCGCACCGCTGACGACATCATCTGGCGCCGGTCCAAACTGGGCCTGCGGCTTGACGCGGATGAATTGAACACGTTGGAAGCATGGATGGTGGAAACCACCGCCACGCCCGCCGACAACACTACAGCCGCCACTGGCGCGTGAAGGGGAGAGGAACATGTCGCTCGTTTTGCAAGGCGTGTCCAAGGTCGTAAACGGCCAGACGCATATTCATCCGACAGATCTTGAGCTGCAATCCGGCACCATGAACGTGCTGCTGGGGCCGACATCTGCGGGCAAGACTTCCCTGATGCGGTTGATGGCGGGGCTGGATGTGCCCAACACCGGCAAGGTGATCTGGAACGGCGAGGATGTCACCGGCATGCGCGTTCAGGATCGCGGTGTGGCGATGGTGTATCAGCAGTTCATCAACTACCCGTCGATGACCGTCTACAACAACATCGCCAGCCCCATGCGGTTGCTGGGCAAATCCAAGGACGAGATCGACAGCGCCGTGCGCAAGGCCGCCGATCTGATGCAGTTGACGCCGATGCTGGACCGCAAGCCACTGGAACTGTCGGGCGGGCAACAGCAACGCTGCGCGCTTGCGCGGGCTTTGGTCAAGGATGCGGGGCTGGTGCTGCTGGACGAACCACTTGCGAACCTCGATTACAAACTGCGCGAAGAGCTGCGGGCCGAGATTCCGAAAATCTTTGAAGAAGCAGGGTCGATCTTCGTCTATGCCACGACCGAACCCGAAGAGGCGCTTTTGCTGGGCGGGCACACCGCCACATTGTGGGAAGGGCGCATCACGCAGTTCGGCCTGACCCCCGTGGTCTACCGCCAGCCCGTCGATGCCACGACCGCGCGCGTCTTCTCTGATCCGCCGATGAACTTCCTCAACATCACCAAGGCCGGCGACACGCTGACCTTTGGCGATGGCAACACGGTCGCGACCTTCGGGAGCTTCAAGACTGTGGCCGATGGCAGCTATGTTGCGGGCTTCCGCCCCAATCACCTTGAACTGTCCAAGCAGTCTGACGACGCGCTGGAGTTTGCGGGCAAGCTGAACGTGACCGAGATCACAGGGTCGGAAACCTTTATCCACCTTGATCACCACGGTGAAAACTGGGTCGGTCTGGTGCACGGGGTCAAAGACCTCAAGATCGGGGCACCGCTGAACGTCTATCTTGACCCGACACATGTTTACATCTTTGCCGAAGACGGCACATCCGTGGCCCCCGCATCCTATGCGGCAGCGGCCTGAGGGAGGACCGGAGCAATGGCAAAAATCACCCTTGATAACCTGGCGCATTCCTATTTGCCCAACCCCACCAGCGAAGATGACTTTGCGCTGAAAGAGCTGAACCACGACTGGGTGGACGGCGAGGCCTATGCGCTTTTGGGCGCGTCGGGCTGCGGGAAATCCACGTTGCTGAACATCATCTCGGGCCTGCTGCACCCTAGTCAGGGCCGCATCCTGTTCAACGACCGTGACGTGACCAACGACCCCACGACCAAGCGCAACATCGCGCAGGTTTTCCAGTTTCCGGTGGTCTATGACACGATGACTGTGCGTGACAATCTGGCGTTCCCGCTGCGCAACCGGGGCGCGGATGCGGCCTATGTCGCGCAGCGCGTGCAGCAGATCGCGGGGATGATCGGCATGGAAGACATGCTGAACCGCAAGGCGCGCGGCCTGACGGCGGATGCAAAACAGAAAATCTCGCTCGGGCGGGGGATGGTGCGCGAGGACGTGAACGCGCTGCTGTTCGATGAACCGCTGACCGTGATCGACCCCCATATGAAGTGGGAGTTGCGCACGCAGTTGAAATCGCTCCACCATGAATTCGGTCACACCATGATCTATGTGACCCACGACCAAACAGAGGCGCTGACTTTCGCGGATAAGGTTGTCGTCATGTATGACGGCCGCGTTGTGCAGATGGGCACCCCGCAAGAGCTGTTCGAGACACCACAGCACACGTTTGTGGGCTATTTCATCGGCTCGCCCGGTATGAATGTGCTCGACGCGACGGTGACCGGCGACAAGGCCGTCATTGGCGGCCACGAGATCGACTTGGGCCAGGGCTTTGCGCCGCTGGACGGCAAGGTCGAACTGGGCGTGCGGCCTGAATTCACACGGCTTGCCACGGGCGAGGCGGGGCTGCCTGTCACGATTAAGCGGATCGAGGATGTGGGCCGCCACAAGATCGTGCGTGCTGACTTTAATGGCAATGAAATCAACGTGATCGCCGAAGAAGGTGCAGAGATTTCTCCGGATATGAACCGCATTGTTTTCGACCCTGCCGGGGTGAATGTCTATGCCAACAGCTGGCGCGTTGCGCCGCAGGGGGCCTAAGATGATCCAATCCGCCGCTTTCCCGCTGACCCTCGCTGAAAGGACCGCGTCATGAACAAGACCGTCAATCAAAAGGCCTGGTTCCTTGTGCTGCCCGTGCTGCTTCTGGTGGCTTTCTCTGCCGTGATCCCGCTGATGACCGTGGTGAACTATTCGGTGCAGGATACCTTCGGGAACAACCAGTTCTTCTGGGCTGGCCTCGACTGGTTCCGCGAGATGATCTCCTCCGAGCGGATGTGGAACGCCTTGGGCCGCCAGATTGCGTTTTCGGTGATCATTCTGGCGATTGAGATCCCGTTGGGGATCTTCGTGGCGCTGAACATGCCCAAGAAAGGGTTCTGGGCCTCGCTGTGTCTGGTCCTGATGTCGCTGCCGCTGCTGATCCCGTGGAACGTCGTCGGCACCATCTGGCAAATCTTTGGCCGCGTGGACATTGGCCTGTTGGGCTATACGCTGTCGGCCTTGGGCATCGACTATAACTACACTCAGGATTTCTATGCCGCATGGATCACTGTGATCGTGATGGATGTCTGGCACTGGACGTCACTGGTCGCGCTGCTGGCCTATGCCGGCCTGCAATCCATCCCCGATGCTTACTATCAGGCGGCCAAGATCGACCAGGCGAGCCGCTGGAAAGTCTTCCGCTATATCGAGCTGCCCAAGATGATGGGCGTTCTGATGATCGCGATCCTGCTGCGGTTTATGGACAGCTTCATGATCTACACCGAACCGTTNGTCGTGACGGGCGGGGGGCCTGGTAACTCTACCACCTTCCTGTCGATNGATCTGGTCAAGATGGCCCTNGGNCANTTTGACCTTGGNCCTGCGGCGGCGTTCTCGATCATGTATTATCTGGTGATCCTGCTGATCTCCTATGTGTTCTACACCGTGATGACGAACCTNGATAAAAGGGATGGCCACTGATGTCCGATCTTGCACAAAAAAGAGGGTTTGCCCTGCCCAAGATCAAGGGCAATGCGNTTGTCATGGCGCTCTATCTGCTGTTCTTGCTGCTGCCGATCTATTGGCTGCTGAACATGAGCCTCAAGACCAACACAGAGATCCTNAACAGCTTTACCCTGTGGCCGCGCNGATCTGACGTTCGACAACTANATGACGATCCTGACGGATGCGTCATGGTACACGGGCTATCTGAACTCGATGGCNTATGTGGTGATGAACATGGTGATCTCGCTCGCGGTGGCGCTGCCGGCGGCCTATGCCTTCTCGCGCTANAGCTTCATGGGCGACAAGCACCTGTTNTTCTGGCTGCTGACCAACCGGATGGCCCCGCCCGCGGTTTTCGCGCTGCCGTTCTTCCAGCTTTATAGCTCTGTCGGGCTGTTCGACACGCATATCGCGGTGGCGCTGGCGCATTGTCTGTTCAACGTGCCGCTGGCGGTGTGGATCCTCGAAGGGTTCATGCGCGGCGTCCCGAAAGAGATCGACGAGACGGCCTATATCGACGGCTACAGCTTCCCGCGCTTTTTCATCCGCATCTTCACGCCGCTGGTCGCCTCGGGGATCGGGGTCACGGCCTTCTTCCTGTTCATGTTCAGCTGGGTTGAGCTGCTGCTGAGCCGGACGTTGACCAGCGTGGACGCCAAGCCGATTGCCGCCACCATGACCCGTACCGTGGGCGCCGCCGGGATCGACTGGGGCGTGCTGGCGGCGGCAGGGGTTCTCACCATCGTGCCGGGTGCCTTGGTGATCTATTTCGTGCGCAACTACATCGCCAAAGGCTTTGCCTTGGGCCGCGTTTAACAAAGAAAGACCGGAGGAAACATTATGGACTGGATGGCTTGGACTTGGCCCACCGCCGCTTTCTTTGGGATCATCGCGGTGACGTTGATCACCTTTACGATCCTTGCAATCAAATTCCCCGAAGTGCCGCGCGCCGGTATACTGGGGATGGAAACGACGCGCGGTGACCGGTTGTTCATCACGCTTCTGGGCTCGGCCTTTATCAATCTGGCTTGGCTCGGGCTGCTCAGTGCGCCCCAATGGGGGGCATTGGTTGTCTGCCTTTTCTATGCCATCGCGGTTTTCCGCTGGGTCTAGGAAAGGAAAATAAGGGGGGCCGGCCTGCAAGAACCGGACCTCTCAAATGTTCAATTCTAGGGAGGAACATCATGAACTTGCGCTTAAAGGGAACGACTGCGATCGGGCTTGCGGCTTGCATGTTTGCCGCACCTGCGTTCGCCGACATGGAGGCCGCAAAGGCTTTCCTTGATAAGGAAATCGGCGATCTCTCCGCGCTGTCGCGGGAAGACCAGGAAGCCGAACTGCAGTTCTTTATCGACGCTGCAAAACCGTTTGAAGGCATGTCGATCAACGTCGTGTCCGAGACAATCGGCACGCACACCTACGAATCCACCGTTCTGGCCCCCGCTTTCGAAGCGATCACCGGCATCAAGGTCACCCATGACCTGATCGGCGAAGGTGACGTTGTCGAAAAGCTGCAAACGCAAATGCAGTCGGGCGAGAACATCTATGACGCCTATATCAACGATTCCGACCTGATCGGGACGCACTGGCGCTATCAGCAAGCCCGCAACCTGTCCGACTGGATGGAAGGCGAAGGCAAGGCCGTGACCAACCCCGGTCTCGACCTCGAAGACTTCATCGGCCTGTCGTTCACGACCGGCCCCGATGGCAAGATCTACCAGCTGCCCGACCAGCAGTTCGCGAACCTGTATTGGTTCCGCTACGATTGGTTCAACGACGAACAGAACAAGGCTGATTTCAAAGAGAAATATGGCTACGATCTGGGTGTTCCGGTCAACTGGTCCGCATATGAGGACATCGCCGAATTCTTCACCGGTCGCGACCTGTCGCGTCTTGGCGTCGAAGGCGAAGTCTTTGGCAACATGGACTACGGCAAGAAAGACCCGTCGCTTGGCTGGCGCTACACCGATGCGTGGCTGTCGATGGCCGGTGCAGGTGACGTAGGCGAGCCAAACGGTCTGCCCGTCGACGAATGGGGTATCCGCGTCAACGAAAACTCGCAGCCTGTGGGGTCTTGCGTTGCACGTGGCGGTGCCACAAACGGGCCAGCAGCGGTCTATGCTGTGACCAAAGCGATCGAATGGCTGCAGAAGTATTCGCCTCCGGCGGCTGCGGGCATGACCTTCTCTGAGGCGGGCCCAATTCCGGCGCAGGGCAACGTGGCCCAGCAGATGTTCTGGTACACCGCCTTTACCGCCGCGTCGGTAGAGCCTGACCTGCCCGTGATGAACGAAGATGGCACGCCCAAGTGGCGCATGGCACCTTCGCCCCACGGTGCATATTGGACCGAAGGCACCAAGATCGGGTATCAGGATGCCGGGTCGTGGACGCTGATGAAATCCACTCCGGTGGACCGTGCACAGGCCGCGTGGCTCTATGCGCAGTTCGTCACCTCCAAGACTGTGGACGTCAAGAAAAGCCACGTTGGCCTGACCTTCATCCGTGAATCGTCGATCCAGCACGAAAGCTTTACAGAGCGTGCACCGAAACTGGGTGGTCTGGTTGAATTCTACCGTTCGCCAGCGCGCGTTCAGTGGTCGCCAACNGGTACCAACGTGCCTGACTATCCAAAGCTGGCGCAGCTGTGGTGGCAGAACATCGGCGACGCNATGTCCGGTGCGAAGACNCCTCAGGAAGCGCTNGATGCCCTGTGCGCNGATCAGGAAAAAGTCCTGATCCGTCTGGAGCGTGCCGGCGTTCAAGGGGACATTGGCCCCAAGATGAACGAAGAGCGTGACCCAGAGTACTGGCTGTCCCAGCCCGGTTCGCCCAAAGCGAAACTGGAAAGCGAAGACGAAGAGCCACAGACCATCGCCTATGATGAGCTGATCAAATCCTGGCAGTAAGCCACTCTTTCCGGGGCCGGTTCGCTGGCCCCGGAACCTTTGATTTTCCAACAACGCCGACATCCGTCATTGCCCTGACATCTGGTCGGGCCTGCCGACCCTTGCTAGGATACGGCACCATCTGACGGTTGCTACACTTCCAAAGGGACGCGCATGACGTATATCCTTGCCATTGACCAAGGCACCACCTCCACACGGGCCATCGTTTACGATGACACGATGACGTCGATTGCCAGCGCCCAGGAAGAATTNCCCCAGCATTTCCCCCAGTCCGGCTGGGTTGAACATGATCCNGATGATCTGTGGCGCACCACGCAGGCGACCTGCCGCGGGGCGATCGACAAGGCAGGGATCNCGGCNGGCGATATCGCCGCCATCGGCATCACCAACCAGCGCGAGACNGTTGTGGTCTGGGACAAGCANACCGGCCGCCCNATCTATAANGCCATCGTCTGGCAGGACCGCCGCACCGCCAGCCAGTGCCGCACGCTGCGCGACGCGGGCCACGAAGAGATGTTCACCGACCGCACCGGNCTGCTGCTGGACCCGTATTTCTCGGGCACNAAGCTGGCGTGGATANTGGANAANGTCGAAGGCGCGCGCGACCGTGCCGCCAAGGGCGAGCTGCTGTTCGGCACNGTCGATTGCTTTTTGATCTGGAAGCTGACCGGCGGGGCCTCCCATGCGACGGATGCCACCAANGCCGCGCGCACCATGCTTTATGACATCCGCAAAGGCCGGTGGAGCCGGTCGATCTGNGACCTGCTCGACATCCCGATGGAGATGTTGCCAGAGGTCAAGAATTGCGCCGATGANTTCGGCCATACCGATCCCGATNTTCTGGGCGCTGCCGTGCNGATCCACGGGGTCGCGGGCGACCAGCAGGCGGCCACGGTGGGGCAGGCGTGTTTCGAGCCGGGGATGCTGAAATCCACCTACGGCACGGGCTGTTTCGCGCTGATGAACACGGGCGACACGCCGGTGCGGTCGGAAAACCGGCTGCTCACCACCATTGCCTATCANTTCGANGGCAAGCCGACCTACGCGCTNGAAGGNTCGATCTTTGTCGCGGGGGCCGTGGTGCAATGGCTGCGCGACGGTTTGCAGATCATTCAGGATTCGGCCGAGACGCAAGGGCTGGCCGAACAGGCGGANCCGCATCAGAACGTGGTACTCGTCCCCGCCTTTGTCGGGCTGGGTGCGCCCTATTGGAACCCCGATTGTCGCGGCGCGGTNTTCGGGCTGACCCGTGGCACGGGGCCCGCCGAAATGGCCCGCGCGGCGCTGGAAAGCGTCGGCTACCAGACACGCGANCTGCTTGAAGCGATGTCCGCCGACTGGAAAGCCGATGGCGTGCAGCCCACGTTGCGCGTCGATGGCGGCATGTCTGCGAGCGACTGGACCATGCAATTTCTGTCCGACATCATCGCCGCCCCCGTTGACCGGCCCACCGTGCATGAAACCACCGCCCTCGGGGTCGCGTGGCTTGCGGGGATGCACGCGGGCGTTTATCCTGATCAGGAACAGTTCGCGAAATCGTGGACACAGGAAACTCAATTCACGCCGAAAATGGACGATGACCAGCGCGACGCGAAATATGCGCTCTGGAAAAAGGCCGTTGACGCGACCCTGAATTTTTAAGGAACTCCCCATGACAGCCCCAACGCTTCGCCGGTATCTGACACAAAACAGCTTTGACCCCGATCTGGTGTTTCTGCTGGAAGACATCGCATCGGCGTCGCGGCTGATCGCCGGTCTCGTGCGTCGTGGTGCCTTCGAGGGCAACCTTGGTGCCGCCGGAGAGATCAACGTGCAGGGCGAGGCGCAAAAGACGCTGGATATCATGGCCAATGACGTGTTCGAGCGTGAGTGTGCCAACAGCCCGCGTGTCGCCGCACTTGTGTCGGAAGAGGTGGAAGAGGTTACTTGGCTGAAAGAGCCGCAAAAGGGCGACTACCTGCTGTATTTCGATCCGCTGGACGGGTCGTCGAACCTTGATGTGAACCTGTCGGTGGGGTCAATCTTCTCGGTCATGCAGGTGCAGGCCGATGGTGACCGCAACGTGCTACACAACGGGCGCAACCAGATTTGCGCGGGCTATGCGATCTACGGCCCCTCGACCATGTTTGTGGTGACCAAGGGCGACGAGGTTGCAGGCTTCAGCAGCGATCCCGACACCGGCGAATTCAGCCTGACGCACCCCAAGATGACCGTGCCCGCCGAGACCTCGGAATATGCGATCAACACGTCACGCGCACGCTATTGGTATGCGCCCGTCAGCCGCTACGTGGACGAGGCCGTCGCGGGCAAGGAAGGCCCCCGTGGCCGGTCGTTCAACATGCGCTGGACCGCGTCGATGGTCGCGGATGTGCACCGTATCCTCACGCGTGGCGGCGTCTTTCTGTATCCCGCTGACAGCAACAACCAGAAAACCGGCGGCAAGCTGCGTCTGATGTACGAGGCGAACCCGATGGCGATGGTGATCGAAGCCGCAGGCGGTGCGGCATCGACAGGGCAGGGCGCGATCATGGATGTCGCCCCCACGGCACCGCACCAGCGCGTTCCGGTGATCCTTGGCTCGCGCGACGAGGTTGCCGTGCTTGACAGCTACCACAAAGACGCCGCTGACAGCTAAGTCGATGTTCTCTTTCTTCTCTCCGCAAGCGCTGCATTTCGGGCGTGGACAGGCCGCGCAGACGGCCACGCTGGCCGCTGGCTTTGGGACGCAAGTGCTGATCGTGCACGGCTCCAATGCAGCGCGCGCGGCTTGGTTGGTCGAGGATTGCCGTGCGGCGGGCCTGTCGGTCACCACACAAAGCTGCGGGTCCGAGCCGAGCCTGCCAGCGCTGGAAGCAGGGCTCGGCCGTGTGTCAGCTGATCGGCCGGATGTGGTTGTAGCGCTTGGCGGCGGATCGGTGATCGACTTTGCCAAGGCGCTCGCGGCGCTGATCCCCTGCGCGGGGGCACCGCTGGACTACCTCGAAGGGGTGGGGGGCGGCAAACCGCTCGACCGCGCACCTTTGCCGATGATCGCGCTGCCGACCACGGCGGGCACGGGGGCAGAGGTCACCAAGAACGCGGTGATTGCCGTGCCGGACCACGGGGTCAAGGTCAGCCTGCGCGATGCGCGGATGATTCCCGATATCGCCATCGTGGATGCCGGGCTGATGCAGGGCGCACCGCGCCGCGTCACCCTTGCGGCGGGGCTGGATGCGGTCACGCAGGTGATCGAACCCTACCTGTCCATCAAAGCGACGCCGATGACGGATGCGCTGTGTGAGGCGGCGATCCCGAAGGGGCTGGCCGCCCTGCGCGCCGTGGTTGAACAAGACGCAGCGGAAGCGTGGGAGGACATGGCTTGGGTCAGCACCTGCGGTGGCTTGGCCTTGGCGAATGCGGGGCTGGGGGCGGTGCATGGCTTTGCCGGCGTGCTCGGCGGCCAGACCGGTGCCCCCCACGGAGAGATTTGCGGCGCGCTTCTGCCCGCGGTGCTGGCGTCTCACTTGGACAAGGCAGGGGCAGGCACGCAGGTCCACACGCGCCTGATGTGGGTGCTTGGCCTGATCGACGCGACATTCGACGTTCAAGACGGGGCAGGGATCACCGCCCTGCGCGATTGGTCCCGTCAGATGGGGCTGCGGACGCTGGCGGAAATGGGACTGAACCCCGAGGATCACGCAGAGGTGGCACGCCTCTCTGCCGGTGCATCCTCGATGAAGGGCACGCCCTTCGCGCTGACGCAGGACGAGCTGATCGCCATCCTGCGCGCCTGACGCTTATCGGGGCGGGTTACAGCCCCAGCGATTTGCGCAGCATGTTCAGCGCCACGAGGATCAGGAAGACCGCAAACACCCGTTTCAACGGTTTCGGGTCCATCGCATGGGCCAGCCTAACCCCCAGCGGCGCGGTGATCAGCGTCATGGCGATGACAATGGCGAAGGTGGGCAGGTTCACCGCCCCCACCGTCAGCGGCGGGCTGTTGGGCGCGGCATCCACCAGCAGGAACCCGATGACAGAGGGCACGGCGATCAGCACGCCAAACCCCGCAGCGGTGGCCACGGCACGGTGGATCGGCACGTTGAACAGGCTCATCAGTGGCACGCCAAAGCTGCCGCCGCCGATCCCCATCAGCACCGATAGAAACCCGACAGAGGGTGAGAGCGCCGCGCGCGCGGCCCCACGGGGCATCGTCTGTCCCAAACGCCAATGCGCCCGCCCAAAGGCCATGTATAGTCCGACGACCAGCGCCAGCCCGCCAAAGATGCCCTGCAAAACGCTCGTGCGCAGCTGTGCCACCACCAGCATCCCGATGATGGCCCCGATCACGATCCCCGGTGCCCATGTCTTGAGGATCGCCCAATCGACCGCGCCCTTTTTATTGTGGCTGTGCACCGACCGCAGCGAGGTCACGATGATCGTCGCCAGCGAGGTCGCCAGACACATCTACATCAGCTGCGGGCTGTCATAGCCAAGCGCTTGGAACGCATAGAAGAACGCGGGCACCAAGACGATGCCGCCACCGACACCCAGCAGCCCCGCCAGTACACCGGCAAAGGCACCGATGGCCATGATCATAAGGACAATCTGCAGAAGGAGGGTGGGGTCTTGCATGGGGGGCGATCCTGAATGTCGAGTGGTTGCCCCTGTTGCTATACCGCTTCTTGCGCCTCGGCCAGTGTTTGCATCGCGTCCAGCGCCTCTAGCAGCACCTGACGGTCGGCACCGGGGCGGGAGGCTTGCTCGGACAGGGTGCGCCGCCAGACCCGCGCGCCGGTGCGACCAGCAAAGAGCCCCATCATATGGCGGGTGATCTGGTTGAGCTTGCCGCCGCCGTCGATATGCGCGTCGATATAGGGCAGCATCTGCGCCACAACGTCCTCGGGGGTGGTGTCTGCGCCGGTGCCGTAAATGCGGCGATCCGCCTGCGCCAGAATATCGGTCGGGTTATGATAGGCAGCTNCGCCCGATCATCACGCCATCNAGNCCGCGCGTCCAGNNNCGCCTNNGCNTNNTCNAGCGNNGNNATGCCCCCGTTNANCGAGATATGCAGGTTCGGGAACAGCCCCTTCATCCGGTGCACCAGCTCGTAGTCCAAGGGGGGAATGTCGCGGTTTTCCTTGGGGCTGAGCCCCTGCAGCCACGCCTTGCGCGCGTGGATTGTCACCCGTTCACAGCCCGCGCCGACGATCTGCGCCAGAAACTCGGGCAGCACCTCGGCGGGGTTCTGGTCATCCACGCCGATCCGGCATTTGACGGTCACGTCCACATCCACCGCGCGGCGCATCGCCGCGACGGATTTCGCCACCAGCGCCGGTTGCTCCATCAGCACCGCGCCAAAACAGCCCGATTGCACGCGATCCGACGGGCAGCCGACGTTCAGGTTGATCTCGTCATACCCCGCCTGCGCCCCGATCCGCGCCGCCTCTGCCAGCTCGTCCGGGTCAGACCCGCCAAGCTGCAAGGCCACGGGATGCTCCGAGGTATCATGATCCAGCAAATGCAACGCGCCGCCGCGTACCAAGGCAGGCGAGGTCACCATTTCGGTATAGAGCAACGTCTGCTTTGAAAACAGCCGGTGCATGTAGCGACAATGCCGGTCGGTCCAGTCCATCATGGGGGCCACGGAAAGCCGTGCGGCGCGGGTGAGATCGGATCTATGTCCCATGATGGTCTAAGCCTTATCGTCTATCGAGCTGGAAATATGGGGGTTCGGGAGGGTCAATGCTATAGCGGGGCGGGCATGGCAAGGGGCAGGGGGCCGATATCACGCGCCCGTTGTTTGCCTAAATCCGCGGCATTGGGCCGGAATGTGCAGGGCTTGATACGTTTATTACCCTGATTTTGCCCAAATACTGCCATATCTTAACACTTATATCACACTGTCGGAGCCAAACTACCGACAGGCGACCGAGAATCGAATCGACCGGCGCACAAATTGAACGACCCGAGAGATGGCAGAGATGAACATGACAGATACAGCGCAAGACCCGCAGACCAATATCCTTCGCTTCGTGCCCGCAGCGGCGACGTGGCAATGCGTGACCGTGGCGCAGCATTTTGGGGCGACCCCCGTGGTGCCAGCGGCGAATGACAATTACGCCCCGCAAGATCACGAAGGGGCCCAGACCAGCAGCGAAATGCTTGATTTTCTGTACCGCGTGGCCCGCTGAATCCTCTTCAACGGTTCGGACGGCCTAGCCGGTTCGCCAGATCAGCCGGTGCTGTCGCGCTTGAGCCGCGCAGAACGGCCCCCCCGCCGCTTCGTCAACGCACCCGCCCGCGATGGCAGCTCTGCCATGATGCTGCGGCGCTCTTCGGGCGTCATACGCGACCACGCGCCGATCTCGTCAATGGATCGGTAACACCCTGTGCACAGGCGCGTCTCGGGGTGCACCACGCAAAGTTTCACGCAGGGGCTTTCGACTTCGTTCCGCTTCCAGATCTCGTCACTCATCGCTTTATCCTCGCGCTGTCGCGCTTATCTGGCTTCAGGCCGACGCGCCCTGCGCCTTGATCACACGCAAACGGTCCAGCACCCCTTGCAGAATATAGCCCGCGGCCACGTGGTCGATCACCTCGGCGCGGCGGCGACGCGATGTATCGGCCTCCAGCAGCGCACGTTCCGCGGCGACCGTGCTCAGCCGTTCATCCCAGAACCCGATAGGAATATCTCCCAGCCGGTCAAAGTTCCGCGCAAAGGCCCGTGTCGACTGACAGCGCGCGCCTTCCGATCCGTCCATATTGCGCGGCAGGCCCAGCACCACCCCGCCGATCCCGCGGGCGGCAATGATCTCTGACAGGCGGGCGGCATCAACCCCGAATTTCTTGCGGCGCACGGTTTCCAGCGGGGTGGCGATCGACAGAAAACTGTCGCTGACCGCAACGCCGATGGTCTTTTCCCCAAGGTCCAGCCCGATCAACGCCTGCATCGGGGGCAGGGCGGCGGCGAAATCTGATATGTCGTCATAGATCATTCGGTTACCCCGGCGCGTTCGCCCGCGCGTTGAATATCATCCATCGCGGCGGGGTCATCGGCAAAGACCTCTACCGCATTCTCGTAAATCGCCCGTGCCCGTGCCGTTTCCCCCAGCACGCCAAGCGACGTGATCAATCGCGCCCAATCCTCGACCGGCCCGCCCTGGCTGGCAAGCCGCGACGACAGGCTTTCGACCATGCCGCCGATCATCTCCATCCGTTCGGCAGGGGTCATATCCTGCGCCGCGTCGATATCCTCGGCCGAGGGGCCGCGCAGCGCGCCGCTGCCAATCTCGGGCACGGTATAGTCCACACCGGCCATCGTGGCGATAGGGGTGATCTGCGCCAGGATTGGCGCGATCCACGGGGCATCCTCGGGGCCGCGGCGCAGCAACCCGTCCCACATGCGAAACGCCAGATCAGGGCGCCCGGTTTGCACCAGCATCAGCCCCCAATAATACCGCGCCGTGCCGTTTTCGACATCACGGGTCAGCACCGCGCGCAACACCGCTTCTGCTTCGGGCGAGACATAGCCCCCCGCCGCCATCACCAGCAGTTCCGCATAGCCTGACACATCGTCAATCGAGNCNTCCGCCCCCTTGAGGCGCACAACCTTGCCCTGCGCGGCGGCGGCGGCGGCATAGTTGCCAACGCGCGCCTCGTTCTGGGCCAGCAGGACATGGCCCTGCACATCATCGGGCCGCGCGGCAACCGTTTCGCGCAGGCGGGTCAGCAGCGCTTCATATTCGGGGCTGAGCTCGGGCGGCAAATCGGCGGCGGGCAGCTCTGCCTCGGCGGTGGCCTGATCGGGTCGGTTCCGGCGCATGTCTTCGGCCCGCGCGATACGGTCCTGCAACGCCAGATCCCCATAGCCCGGCGCACCCAACTGCCAGTAGAGCCCAAGGCTCCCGCCCAGCAAGACCAACGCGATCACCACGATGACGATGGGCGACGGCGTGCCACTTGCGGCGGGCGTATTTTGTCCGGCAGCATCCGCGGCCAGAATACGGCGCGAGATTTCGGTGCGCACGCGGATGGCGTCTGCTTCGGGCAACACCCCGCGCGCGACATCGCGTTCAACCTCGGCCAGCTGGTCGCGATAGACCTGCACGTCATGGGCGGCACCGGTCTCGGCAGGCGCGCTGGCCCCACGGGTCAGGGCACGCGCCAGCAACACGGTCACAAGGGCGGCACCGGCGGCGGCGATGATCCAGAAACTCATAAAGATGCGGTCCAGTAATTATAGGTGCTGCACATCTAACCGCTACGGCGGGATGACAAAAGAGCCCATATTGCTGCACCTTGTCGCGGCGGCGGGTTGGTTTTTGCCAGATTGCGGCGGATGTCGTAAAACTGTTAAGGAATGCCGCGCCGGGTATCCTCTTTTTCGCCCGAAGACCCAGAAAGAAGCCAAGCCTACGCCACGGCGTACGAATCTTTGCCGGAGACCGCTTTCATGAAGAAATACTCAGCCTTTGCCGTCGCCCGCGAAGCCCTGCGCCATCATACCGGCTGGCAGCGGGCCTGGCGCGATGCGCAGCCGAAGAAACGCTATGACGTGATCATCGTCGGGGCCGGGGGGCATGGTCTGGCGACGGCCTACTACCTGGGTAAAAACTTCGGCATCACCAATGTCGCCATTCTGGAAAAAGGCTGGCTCGGGGGCGGCAACACGGGCCGCAACACCACGATCATCCGGTCCAACTACCTGCAAGACCCCTCCGCTGCGATCTATGAAAAGGCGCGCTCGCTCTACGAGACGATGAGCCAGGATCTCAACTATAACGTGATGTTCAGCCCGCGCGGCGTGATCATGCTGGCGCAGACCCAACACGAGGTGCGCGGCTACCAGCGCACGGCCCATGCCAACGCGCTGCAAGGGGTGCAGACCGAATTCATCGCGCCCGAAAAGGTCAAGGAACTGGTGCCGATTATCAATATCGACGGGCCACGCTACCCGGTTCTGGGCGGGCTCTGGCAGCGCCGTGGTGGCACGGCACGCCATGACGCGGTGGCCTGGGGCTATGCGCGGGCCTGTTCCGACATGGGCATGGACGTGATCCAGAAATGCGAGGTCACCGGCATCCGTCAGGAAAACGGTAAGGTGACGGGCGTGTCGACCAACCGTGGCGATATCGACTGTGACAAGCTGGGCATGGTGGTCGCCGGCCATTCCGGCCATCTTGCTGATATGGCGGGCTTCCGTCTCCCGATCGAATCTGTCGCCCTTCAAGCGCTGGTGTCAGAGCCGATCAAACCCTGCATGGATGTGGTGGTCATGGCCAATACCGTGCATGGCTACATGAGCCAGTCCGACAAGGGCGAGATGGTGATCGGCGGCGGCACGGACGGCTATAACAACTACACCCAACGCGGCTCTTTCCATCATATCGAGGAAACGGTCCGTGCCTTGGTCGAGACCTTTCCGATGGTGTCCCGTCTCAAGATGTTGCGCCAATGGGGCGGCATTGTGGATGTGACGGGGGACCGCTCTCCGATCTTGTCCAAAACACCGGTCGAGGGCGTCTTCGTCAACTGTGGCTGGGGCACCGGCGGGTTCAAGGCGATCCCCGGCTCGGGCTGGGCCATGGCCGAACTGATGGCCAAGGGACGGTCGCCGCTGACGGATGCCTTCGGCCTGAACCGGTTCCAGGAAGGGCGGTTCATCGACGAATCCGTGGCCGCCGGGGTGGCGCATTGATCGGCGCGCGGAAACCTGCCCGCCCAATGGGGCTGTGGAACTTTTTGCCCGTGAACGGGGTTTGCACTTCATATCAAGTTTATGAAGGACCATTCCCATGGCTACGCCTGACAACAACCAAGCGCCACACACCACCGTCAACAAAACCAGCGGCACCGGATCGGGGATCGTCATCGGCGTTCTCGTCGTTCTGGTCCTTGGCTTCGGCTTTTACTTCTTCGCCGGTGGCAACCCGATGGACGACTCTGGCGACATCAACGTCAACGTCGAAGGCGCGGCCGATGGTGCTGCCGATGCTGTTGAAGGCGCGGCCGAGGACGCAACCGGCAACTAAGCCGCTTTCCACTCTATCCGATATGATCAAGGCTGGCCCTCGCGCGGGGGCTGGCCTTTTTGCGTTTCAACCGACCCTAGAAAGGAGCGCCCCATGCTGACCCTGACATGCCCCAACTGCGGCATCACCGCCGAGGAAACCGAAAAGCTCGGCC
>NZ_NHBI01000058.1:0-18985 GCF_002167505.1 Sulfitobacter sp. TMED3
CCTGCAACCCCCCACAAGATAGCGCGCACGCCTCTGAGTGGGCATGGACCAGCCCACGCGGTGGGGGAGGCAGCACGAGGGGGCAAGGCGGTGCCGTTGCAAAGTGCTGCGATCATATCGGCCTGATGACCCACACAGACGGGATCGGCGCGCGAGGGNACCGAAGGCAGATCATCCAGCCCACACATCACAGGGGCGCGGTCATCCATCGTGCCGAACACCTGCACGAACAGCTTGTCCTGCCGCGCATCGATGCTGCTGATGACAACGCCATCATGCCCGAAGGCCAGCGCCTGAAGATGCGAAACNCCTATCGCGGGCACCCCAAGGCCAAGCGCNAGCCCGCGCGCGGCCGAGACCGCGATGCGGATNCCGGTGAAGTTCCCCGGCCCGATGCCGACGCCAATCGCNGTCAGATCGCTATAGGCCACATCTGCGCNGGCCAGCACCTCGGCACATAGGCCAAGCAGCCGTTCGCCCTGACCCTTGTTCATCGGTTCCTCGACGCTGGCGATGATCTGGTCGCCCGACAGCAAAGCGGCCGCACAATGTGCGGCCGATGTATCAAACGCCAGGAGAAGAGGCGTCTTAGGCAACCGGGCGTACCTCGGTTACTTCGGGGATGTAGTGGCGCAGCAGGTTCTCGATGCCCATTTTCAACGTCAATGTGGACGATGGGCAGCCCGCGCAGGCCCCTTGCATGTGCAGATAGACAACGCCGCGCTCGAACCCGTGGAAGGTGATGTCACCGCCGTCCTGTGCCACGGCAGGGCGCACGCGGCTGTCCAGCAATTCCTTGATCTGGCCGACGATCGCACCGTCTTCGCCNGTATGCTCCGCATGGCCCGANGCGTGGTCATGGCCGGTTTCCATCACNGGNNGNCCGGATTGAAAATGCTCCATAATCGCGCCAAGCAGGGCGGGTTTCAGGTGGTCCCATTCGATCCCGTCAGCNTTGGTGATGGTCACGAAATCGGTGCCGAAGAACACGCCGGTCACGCCTTCGACAGCGAACAGACGCGTGGCCAAAGGCGAGGCGCTGGCGGCTTCGGGGGCGGGGAAATCGGCGGTGCCCATCTCTAGCACGGTCTGACCNGGCAGGAATTTCAACGTTGCGGGGTTGGGCGTGGATTCGGTCTGAATAAACATCACATGCTCCTGAAAGGGTTGATGCAGATATGCGACCTGAACGCGCGCAAGTCAAGGTTTGGAACGATTCTAAGTTTGCGACGGCCTGCGGTGCCGCCTCAGGTGATCATCTCGAGCCGTTCTTTGCTCATGTCACCGGGAACGATGGTGATCGGCACCGGCAGCGAGCCTGCGTTGCGGGAAAGCTGGGTCACCAAGGGGCCGGGGCCAGATTTCTTGTCGGTGCCCGCGCCAAGNACCAGCACGCCGACTTCGGGGTCATCGGCCAGCTGGTTGATGATCTCGTCCACGATCACACCTTCGCGAATGACCAGCGCGGGCTCCACGTTCAGCCGGTCNCGCATCCATTTGGCGAAGACCTCGAAATGCACCTCGATCCGCTCGCGGGCTTCTTCGCGCATGACCTCGGCCACACCGATCCAGTGNTTGAATTCGTCAGGCGGGATGACCGACAGCACCACCACCCCGCCGCCAGAGTTGGACGCCCGCATCGCGGCAAATCGCATGGCGTTCAGGCATTCGCGGCTGTCATCCAGCACAACCATAAATTTACGCATAGCATCCTCCTGTTGAACGGCGGGGGGCGGGGTCAGCCACGGTCAGAGGCCGCCCAATCCCAATACATCTCGCGCACGCGGCGGGTCATGGGGCCGATCTGGTACTGCGTGTCGTCAAACGCTTTGACCGGCGTGACCTTCATCATATTGCCGGACAAAAAGACCTCGTCCGCGGCATGGAAGTCATCAAAGCNNAGNACNGTNTCGTGCACCTTGATCCCGTCGGCGCGCATGTTCGACATATGCCGCGCGCGGGTGATACCGGCCAGAAACGTGCCATTGGGGATCGGGGTGAACACCTCGCCATCCTTGACCATGAACACATTGGCAGAGGCCGATTCGGCGACATTNCCCATGGCATCGGCGACCAGCGCGTTGCCAAAGCCCTTGGCGCGGGCTTCAACCATCATGCGGGCGTTGTTGGGATAAAGGCAGCCCGCCTTGGCNTTGACGACGTTGTCTTCAAGCACGGGACGCCGGAAACGGGTCCGTGTCAGCGTCGTGGCCGCATCGGGTGCCGCCATAGGNATCTGTTCAAGGCTGATGGCAAAACCGGTCGCGTCCTTTAATGGCACGATCCCCAGCTCGTCGCCCGCCAGCGCCCAATACATCGGGCGGATATAGACGGCGGCGTCTTTGGGGTAGCTTTTCAGACCCTCGCGTACCATCTCGACCATATCGGCGGTCTCGACCGTGGGGGTGATCATCAGNGCCTTGGCCGACCGGTTGATCCGCGCGCAATGCGCCTCCAGATCGGGGCTNAGACCGTCGAANAGCCGCGCCCCGTCNAATACGGTCGTGCCCAGCCATGCACCGTGGTCCGCGGCCTTGATGACAGAGATGTCACCCTCGTGCCAACTGCCTTCGTAAAATGTCTTGATATGTGTGCCAGTGGCCATTGCNTGTCCTTTNGTTACCGCTTGGGCGCGGTGCGGTAGATGCCNTCGGGCAGGTTCAGCGCGGCTGTCAGATCGTGCAGCTGCTCGGGCGAGAGGCTGATCTTGCAGACAGAGTTGGTGCGCGGGTCCCATTGCTCGAATGTGATAACGCTGGCAAAGGCCTGCACCGTCACATCTTCACGCAAGGGTGCTTTGCCTTCGTCGATCAGAGTGATCACACTGGCATCGAATTCGTGTTCAATCGTAAACATNNAGGCACAGTATTCTTTCGGCGGTCCAATGCAAGNGCAGCACTGCGCCGTCTGTTCAAATCCGCGCCGCCGCGTTAAAACGGTGGCAGATCTATTCGTTGCCCTTTTGAGGATGCGTTACGTGATGTTGAGATACTGTCTTGCTCTGGCNGCTGCGGCATTTATGGCTGCCTGCGAACCGACGACCATGTCGGGGCCTGTCTCCACCCAACCCGAGCAAGGGCAACCCGCTAGTTTTTCCGCCAATGAATCCGCCCGCAGCTTTATCCGCGTGTTGCAAACGGTCGAACCTGTCGCCGAACGGGAATGTCGCGTGCGGACCTCGCAGGTGAATTGCGATTTCAANATCGTGGTCGATGACCGNCCCGGCCAGCCCGCCAACGCCTACCAAACCGAGGATAAGGCCGGGCGTCCGGTCATCGCCTTCACGCTCGCCCTGATCGCGGATGCGCGGAACGAGGACGAGCTTGCCTTTGTCATGGGGCACGAGGCTGCCCACCACATCGAAGGGCATATCGCACGCCANCAGCAGAACGCGGTCGCCGGTGCGGTGATCTTTGCCGGTCTCGCCACGCTGAGCGGGGGCGATGCCACAGCGGTCGAATCGGCACAGCGCCTTGGGGCGCAGGTGGGCGCGCGGACCTATTCCAAGGACTTCGAGCTTGAGGCAGACGCCTTGGGCACCATTATCACCGCACGCGCAGGGTATAACCCGCTGCGGGGGGCCGAATTCTTTACCCGTATTCCTGACCCCGGTGACCGTTTCCTGGGCACGCACCCGCCCAATGCATCGCGTCTGGATACCGTACGGCGGACCGCGGCGGGGCTGTAACGGCACCGCATGAAGCAGCTTGGCCAGATACTGTCGGACCGCGGGTCCAAATATGCCGTGTCAGGCTGCCCCGCGTCCGATCGCGCCGCCGTGGATGCTGCGCTGAAAGAGCTCAAGCGCGATAAATCCTATGCCAAGGCAACCCACAACACCTGGGCGGTGCTGCTGTCAGAGCGGCGGCCCGCTGAANGGCGATGANGGNGAATCCGGTGCGGGGATGGTGATCATCCGGATGCTAGAGCGTGAGGGGCTGGAGGATCACCTGATCGTGGTCACGCGTTGGTATGGCGGGAAACATCTGGGCGGTGACCGGTTCCGCCACGTGCAATCCTGCGTGCGCGCCTATCTGGATGCGGCCTGACACAGGCTTACAAGCTGATAGAGATGGCGGCGAAAAAGCAGATAGAGGCGGCAAGCACAAAGCTGTGCCAGATCGCATTCTGAAAGCGCATGCCGGGGTGTGCAAAGACGATCGTCCCCAGCGTATAGATCAACCCGCCGATGCCAATCAGCGTCAGCGCCGTGGTNGGCAGGNTTTGCCACATCGGCCAGACCAGCAGCACAGACAGCCACCCCATGCCAAGATACAGATAAAGCGACGCTTTNGANTCCGTGCTCCAGAAAGACAGTTTGGCGACCGCGCCGATAATGGCCAGCGCCCAGACCACGGCGAGGATGCCATAGGCGAACCCCGTTCCGATGAGCACAACAAACGGTGTGTAGGTGCCCGCGATCTTGAAGTAGATCGCCGCATGGTCAATCCGNCCCAGCAGGGCACGGGTACGATCAAACGGNAAAAGGTGGTAAATCGCCGACGCCAGAAGCGACAGGACAAAGCAGGCCGCATAAACCAGCGTCGGTGTAAGCTGCTCCCCCTGGCTTGCAGCATAGGTCGTCAGCAGGATTGTTGCCGGTATCGCAAATCCCAGACCCAACACGTGGATCGTGCCATCGGCGAGAGTGTCAGCGGTTGGGTGCGGATAAGCCATAGGTCAAATCTAGCACCCGTTTGCAACATTCCCATGTCAGATTTCGTCTAATTAATGGCGCTTTGGTATCTCGNCCTATCCATTCGTATAGGAGGTTATGCCGACGCGTGGCGCGCGTCCGGATCAACGGGGNTTATTGCCGTCGATCCAGCGCGACATCATCGTCTTGTCGCGGAAACANTCCTGCGGGATATCGCGGCGCTTCAGNCGGGCGATGCGTTCGGCAAAAGCGACCTGCTTTGACGANGGATANTGCGANAACGGCCCGTCCACCGGCTTNGGCTTATGGGCGTCGATCCATTCAGACAGCGCGGCGCGNTCGGTCAANGCCCGTTTTGGCACAGGCGCGCCGGTCTTGANGCTAAGCGAGGTAGCATAGTGCATCTGCTTNTCCGTCGGCGGCAAAGCGGCGCGCGCGTCGCGGGCTGAANCTTCTNCATGNGCAGGTACGGCCCCGTNGTCGGGATCGAACATGCCGGGAAACTGCGGTTGGTAGGACATNGTNTAGGCCCCCTTGTTCTGGTTNGAACATANATAGAACATCGCATGCGCATTTTCAAGGGTNTCACCTCTGATACGCCTTCATNTNTCTATATGTAGGGTGCGNATTTACTATTTCCACTACATGGGCTGCGCCTGCAATCGGGCCTGCCTGTGCGAANAGGAACGCCAAGGCGCTCGNNTTGTTCCACGGTTGAGAAGGGGGATGGCGGTGGCCTAGACCACGCGCCCCCAAAGATCGTATTCGCCGGCTTCTTCGACTTCGACGGTCACGATCTGGCCNACGCTCAGGTTTTCNAAGCCTTCGTCGATGAACAGNTTGCCGTCGATCTCTGGCGCGTCTGCCTTCGTGCGGCAGGTGGCGGCCTCGTCGTCGATCTCGTCGATGATCACATCCATGCGNCGACCGACTTTGGCTTCCAGCTTGGCNGCCGAGATGGCTTGCGCCTTCTCCATAAAGCGGTTCCAGCGGTCCTGNTTGACCTCNTCCGGCACGTGATCGGGNAGCGCATTTGACCGCGCCCCGTCCACGTTTTCGTACTGAAAGCACCCGACCCGGTCGAGCTGCGCCTCGTCAAGCCAATCCAGCAGGGTCTGGAACTCTGCCTCTGTCTCGCCGGGGTAGCCAACGATGAATGTNGACCGCAGGGTGATGTCGGGGCAGGTGTCACGCCACGCGGCGATTTCATCCAGCGTCTTTGCTGCCGCNGCAGGACGGGCCATGCGTTTCAGCACGTCGGGATGCGCGTGCTGGAANGGNATATCCAGATAGGGCAGTACCAGACCTTCAGCCATCAGCGGGATCAGGTTGCGCACATGGGGGTAGGGGTAGACGTAGTGCAGCCGTACCCACGCCCCGAGCGACCCCAGATCACGGGCCAGATCGGTGATATGTGCGCGGTGGCCACGGTCTTCGGCNTGTTTGATATCGACGCCGTAGGCCGAGGTATCCTGAGAGATCACCAGCAGTTCGTTCACGCCGTTCTGCACCAGCTTTTCAGCCTCGCGCAGGATCGCATGGGCAGGGCGCGATTGCAGGCGGCCGCGCATGTCGGGGATGATGCAGAACTTGCACTTGTGGTTACAGCCTTCCGAGATCTTCAGATAGCTGTAGTGGCGCGGCGTCAGGCTGACGGCCTGCGCGGGCAGCAGATCAATAAACGGATCGGGCGAAGGCGGCACGGCCCCATGCACCGCGTCCAGCACCTGTTCATATTGGTGCGGGCCGGTGACGGCCAGAATACGCGGGTGATGTTCGCGGATATAATCCGGCTCGGCCCCCAGACAGCCGGTCACGATCACTTTGCCATTTTCGTTCAGCGCCTCGCCAATCGCATCAAGGCTTTCGGCCTTGGCGGAGTCAAGGAACCCACAGGTGTTCACAATCACCGCATCCGCCCCGGCGTAGTCCGGCGACACGCCGTAGCCTTCGGCGCGCAGGCGCGTCAAAATCCGTTCGCTGTCGACCAGCGCCTTGGGGCAGCCCAGCGATACCATGCCGATGGTCGGCTGGCCGGGGCGGGACGGATTGGTGATCTGGGCCTTTGGCGCAAGATCGGGGCGTAGATTTGGTGGGTTTGTGCTCATGAACTGCGCTATAAGCCATGCAAAGGGTCTGGGAAAGGCCCCGCATCAGGCAAGGAGACGGGCGATGAAGTGGATTATTCGGGCAATTGGCATACTGCTGCTGATTTTGGTGGTCGCGGTGGGGTCGCTGTTCTTGCTGCCCGCCGACCGTATTGCGCGAATCGCGGCGGACCAGCTGCGCAACCTGACAGGGCGCGAGGTCACGATCACGGGCGATGTGGGGCTGACCTTCTGGCCGGTGCTGGGGGTGACCGCAGGCGGGCTAGAAGTCGGGAATGCCGATTGGGCCAAGGATGGGGCGATGCTCTCGGCCGCCAATGCCGCCATCGGGGTTGATGCGATGGCGCTGATCCGGGGCGAGATCAAGATCACCAACATTGAAGCCCAAAGCCCCACCATCCGGCTGGAGCAGCGCCGCGACGGGCGCGCCAGCTGGCAGTTCAGCGACGGCGGCGGNGANGCAGNCATCGAGACCGCTCCGACCGCGCCTGCGCGCAGCCCGCGCCCGCTGACGATCCAGCGGCTCAATATCACCGACGCCACGTTGATCTATGATGCCGAGGGCAGCGATCTGGTGCGANTTGACGGTGTGGACCTGTCGCTCGACTGGCCCGAACGGGCGGGCGATGCGGTGATCAAGGCCGCCCTGCGCCCCGCGGCCGATCGCGTGTCGATCGAGGCGACGATCAACCGGTTTGANCAATTCCTGAACGGCGATATCCGCCCGCTGCGTGCCCGTGTGGACACCAANGGCGGCGGCGTCTCNCTGACCGGACGNGCGGGNCTGNCCGGCGCTGTCGCAGGGGATCTGTGGCTCAAGACGTCGGACACGGGGCGTTTTCTGGCAGCGCTCGGGGTGGGTGACATCGCACTGCCGCAGGGCTTGGGAAAGACGGCGGATATCAACCTTGATCTGACCCTGACGCCCGACCGGCGCTTGGCCCTGCGCGAGGTGGTGGCCGATCTGGGCGGGAACGCCCTGACCGGTGCGGCGGATATCACGCTGAACGGCACGCCCGATGTGAACGCGCAGATCAACGTCGGCGCGCTGGACCTGACCGGCTTTGCNGGCAGCGCCCCNAGTGGCACCGCGCCCGCGTCCNCCACCCCCGCGCCTGCGNCCCCGACAGGGTGGTCGAAAGCACCGATTGATGCCTCCGCGCTTTCCGCCTTCAACGGCGAGGTCGCACTGCGGGCAGATAGCATTGATCTGGGCACGCTAAGCTTGGGCGCGACGCGCGTATTGCTGCGCAACGACCGNTCGCGTCTGGTCGCCGANCTGCGCGAGATCAGGGCCTATGCCGGTGTGATCAGNGGCGAGTTCGTGGTCAACAACCGCAACGGCCTNTCGGTGGGCGGGGCGCTGAACGCGACCTCCATCGCCATGCAGCCTTTGCTGCAACAGACCGCAGGGCTGGGCCGGTTCCACGGTACNGGCGATGCAGAGGTATCTTTCCTCGGGTCCGGCGCATCGCTGGACGCGATCATGCGGTCGCTTNGCGGATCGGGCGCGGTGAATGTCGGGCGTGGNCATATCGAGGGGATCGACCTTGATGCGCTGATGGGCAATTTCGACGTNGAGGGTGGCACGACGGTCTTCGATTCCCTTGCCGCGACATTCGACATGGATCANGGCGTNCTGCGCAACGACGACCTGCTNATGCAGCTGCCGAACTTTACCGCCACGGGCACAGGGCAGGTGGGGCTGGGGGCGCAAACGCTGGATTATACCGTCACGCCCAAGGCACTGCGGGTGAACGGCGATCGGGGGCTGGCCATTCCGGTGCGCATCTTCGGGCCGTGGGCCGCACCGCAGATCAAGCCGGATTTGCAGGCGGCGCTGGACATGAACTTTGCCAAGGAAAAGGAACAGGCCCGCCAAAAGCTGAACGAAAAGCTGGAGGAGGAACTGGGCGTATCGCGGCAGGACGGGCAATCGGTCGAGGATGCGGTGAAACAAAAGGTAGAGGACGAGCTGCGGCGCGGGCTGTTCAANCTCTTTGACTAGCGGCGCGCCACGCNGGCGGTGTATTTCCAANANCTCNGTTTGNAAAANTGCAATTTTCCGTGGCGTTTTANGGGCGAGGGGCGGTACGGGCCCTTCGCCGCCCCCACCCCGTCTTTACCTGTCGCGGCGGGGGCGTTAAGGCTGGTCGCCAAGCGCAAGGAGCACCTCCATGGACAATGATCTTTTCAACTCTTTCATGACCGGACCTGACGAGAATGGCCGCTTTGGCGATTTCGGGGGGCGGTTTGTGTCGGAAACCCTGATGCCGCTGATCCTCGAACTGGANGCGGAATATGAAAAGGCCAAGACGGACGACAGCTTTTGGGCCGAGATGGACGACCTGTGGACCCACTATGTCGGTCGCCCCAGCCCGCTGTATTTCGCAGAGCGTCTGACCGAACATCTGGGCGGTGCCAAGGTTTACATGAAGCGCGACGAGCTGAACCACACCGGCGCGCATAAGATCAACAACGTGTTGGGCCAGATCATTCTGGCGCGGCGCATGGGCAAGAAACGGATCATCGCGGAAACCGGTGCGGGCCAGCACGGTGTGGCCACGGCCACNGTCTGNGCCAAGTTCGGTCTGCAATGCGTTGTCTATATGGGCGCGCATGATGTTGAACGNCAGGCCCCCAACGTCTTCCGCATGCGTCTGCTGGGTGCCGAAGTGATCCCCGTNACCTCGGGCCGTGGGACGCTGAAAGACGCGATGAACGACGCGCTGCGCGATTGGGTNACCAATGTGCGCGACACATTCTATTGCATCGGCACGGTCGCAGGGCCGCACCCCTATCCGGCGATGGTTCGCGACTTTCAGGCGATCATNGGCAAGGAAGTGCGCGAACAGATGGACGCCGCCGAAGGCCGTCTGCCNGACACGCTGGTCGCCGCGATCGGTGGCGGGTCGAACGCGATGGGGCTGTTCTATCCGTTCCTTGATGACAAGGACGTCAATATCATCGGCGTCGAAGCNGGCGGCAAGGGCGTGAACGAAAAGATGGAGCATTGCGCGTCATTGACCGGTGGCCGCCCCGGCGTTTTGCACGGTAACCGTACCTATCTGTTGCAGGACGACGACGGGCAGATCCTTGAAGGATTCTCTATCTCGGCCGGTCTGGATTACCCCGGGATCGGGCCCGAACATTCCTGGCTGCACGACATTGGCCGCGCGCAATATGTGTCGATCACCGATAAAGAAGCGCTTGAGGCGTTCCAACTGAGCTGCGCGCTTGAAGGGATCATTCCCGCGCTCGAACCCAGCCACGCGCTGGCGCATGTGATGAAGATCGCACCAGAGCTGCCCAAGGATCACATCATCTGCATGAACATGTGTGGGCGCGGCGACAAAGACATCTTCACCGTCGCCAAGGCGCTTGGTTTTGACATGAAGGTCTGAGGATCAGACGAAAGCTTAGACACTGACGATCACGAAGGGGGCGGCGCATCGCCCCCTTTTCTTTTGGCGCTGGCCCTATCGGGTCAGCTCTAGGATATCAAAGTCGCTTTCGACCACCGGCGCGGGAAACATCAGCCGCGCCCGCTGGTTGCTGACACGTTCGAACACCGCGACATCGGGTTGCAGGGTGCCATCTCCGGCAAAACCGGGTGGCAGGGCGTCGTAAGCGGGCGGNACCTCTCCCGCGACATAGCCGACGCCAGCATAGACCGCGCGCCCGTCTCGCAGCGTGATGACCCCCGTGGTGCGCTGCGACCCGCTGAGCTTTTCAAACAGATACCCGTTNCCCTGAAAGGTCAGNCGGCATTTGAACGGGCTATAGACCACCAGCGCNGGCAGNCCGCCCAGTTTCATCGTGCGGCAGGACCAATCGCCGGCCAGCCCCTCGTCAAAGGCAACTTGCGGCGTGCCGGACAAGGCGCGCGACAGAGCGGACAGGTCATCCGCGCTGCCGCTTTGGAACGCTTGCAGCAGAGCATCGCCCGCCGTGGCCTCGAACCGGTCGAGGCGGAGCTGCTCTTGCGGGCGCAGGGCGTCTTGGGCGATGGCTGGGGCGGCGCAGAGCACTGCGGTCAAGGCCGTAGTCAGGGCAGCAGTCAGGCGCAGCATCAGTCTGCCCCGCCGTTAGGGCGCANGGCATGGGCCTGCAGGATNTTCAGCGGCACGATATCCAANGCGCGCTGATGGGTTGCCTCAAGATGCACCTTTGGCGCGCAGCCCTCGTCCGCCGCTTGCAAGAAACGCCCCGCACAAAGACACCACGGATCGCCNGCCGACAGTCCGGCAAAGCCGAATTCGGGGCGCGGTGTGCTGAGGTCATTGCCGACATACTTGGAATAGGCCAGAAACTCGGCCGTCATGATCGCGCAGACCGTGTGGCTGCCCTGATCGGCGGCACAGGTATTGCACGACCCGTCGCGGAAAAAGCCCGTGACGGGGTCGNTGCCACAGACGGCCAGCGGGCCGCCCAGAATATTGATGCTTTCGTCATGTGTCATGTGCCCCCCAAGGCTGCGCTGATCTGGCGGAAGATGGCGATGTTCTGATCGCTGACCCCGGCCTCGCGGAACTTGCGGTCGGCGGCATTGGTCGCGATCACCACCCCGTCAGCGCGGTTGATGTAGATATACTGACCATACACACCGCGGGCCATGAANTCACCCTCTGTCGCGCCTTGGGGAATCCACCACTGATAGCCATAGCCGATCTGCCCCTCTGCCGTCGGGGCCGATGGCGCGGTAGAGGCGGCGACCCAGTCTGCCGGTACAATCTGCTGACCGTTGTAGCGACCGTTTTGCAGGAACATCTGCCCCATGCGCGCGTAATCGCGGGTCGTCAGGTTCAGCCCGCCCAAGACAAAGGCGACACCCGCGCCGTCCGTCACGTAATAGGGCGCNTGCTCAAGACCCATGGGGGTGATGANCTTTTCCGACAAAAGATCGGTGACGGACCGGCCTGTTGCCCCCCGAACGACCATGCCGATGACATGGGTGTCGATCGACACATACTGCCACTGGCTGCCGGGCGTGGTGAAAGTATCGTTCAGGCTTGCGGTGAAATCGTCCAGCTCTCCGCCAAGGGCGAGGGCGCGGCCCATCTTGTTGATGTCGGAATCCGGGTCGAGGTAATCTTCGTCAAAGGTAACCCCGCTGGCCATGTTAAGCACGTTGCGCAGCGTCGCCCCGTCATAGGCGGTGCCTTTCAGCTTGGGCGCATAGGTCGTGACAGGGTCGTCAAGCGATGCAATCGCCCCTTCGTCCAGCAGGATACCCACAAGCGCGGAAAGGTAGCTTTTGGCGACAGACCAGCTGATCCGCAGATCATCGGGCTGGGTGCCTTTAAAGTAGTTCTCATAGACAATCTGACCGTCTTTCAGCACNACCAATGCCGTCACATCCCGCGCTTTGATCCAGTCGTTGACCTCGGCAGGGGGGGCGTATTCGGGTCCATAAGACAGCTCTGCCGTGGGGCCATCACCGCGCGACAGGGGTTTGGACAGGAAGGCCTCGTCCATATGGCTGAAGTTATGCACGATCTTGTCTTCGGCAAAGAGCGAGTTCACCGCCAGCAGCCGCGTGATCTCTTCGCGCTTCCACAGGCCGACAACGACCACAGCCACCACTAGAGCCAGTAAAATACGGCCCAGCCATTTCCCGAATGTGCGCATGAAATCCTCCCTGATATGCGGGGATACCCAAGCACGAAGGCTGCGGTGGTGCCAGATAAACTTGGCGTCAGCCGGTGTAGGTCCAATCGATCCAGCGACCGTGGAAATCGACCCGNGCCAAGGGCAGGGTGATGTCACCGGGCCAGAGCCTGAGCGTCAGCGCCGCCCCCTTGAGGCCCGATCCGTCCTGCTCCATCGACAACCATGCCAGCGGGCGGTTGCGCGTGGCGCGTTTGCCGGCAGCCTCGATCAACGCTTTGCCACGGGCCTGTGCCGCTTTGGGGAAATACTGCCACGCGACGGTGTGCTGGATCAGGTGCAGGCAGCCTTCGGGGGATTGGGGCAGGGTGCGCGCCAGCCAGTCAATCGCATCGCCGCGTTGCACCTGCGCCGTCATGACAGAGGCCGCGGTCCGCGTCAGTGTCAGGCGTTCGGGTTGGTCCGCCCAGATATAGGACATCAGCCGCAACAGGTGGTCGGGCCGNGTCGGGTCCAGCGGGTTCAGATCAACGCCGCGACGTTTTTCGACCTGCGGGTTGATCGCCGGTGGCAGTTTGCCTGTCCAGTCAGGCGACAGCAGGATCGTGGACATGTTCGACCCGAAGCGATGCCCCTCGATCTCGAGCACGAAGTGGTCCCACATCAGGTTGAGCCCGCCGCTGGCCCCAAGTTCGGACAGGCGGATCGGCAGNTTGAAATGCTGCGCCGCGACGCGGGCCCCCGCGATCAACGCGGCAGAGCGGCGGACCTCGTTCGTTTGCGGNGCGCTGTCGGTCCAATCAAGCAAGAAGGCTTCATGCGTGGTGATCGCGTCGCGCACGGCCTCTGACAGGGCTTGGTCGCTCGCCTTGTGCGGGGGNTANACGGCCATCAGCGCAGGCGCTTTGCGTTTCANCACCAGCGCATGCAGCCCGCCCGCGATGCGCAGGGGAAGGGACGCGCCCGACGGGCCGATATCCCCTTCGATCGCCGCAAATTTACGGCCAAGGGCTGTGTCGGCGGGCCAGTCCCGCGCCAGCACGCTCATCAACTGCCCCATGAAGGGAGACCCAAGTGCGATGCAATGCNCNGCTTGCTCTTCAAAGGCNNCTTGCAGTGTCACTTGAACCGGTCCAGCAGNTTTTGCATGGCGCTGCGNTCGTCGGTCTGGGGGGCAGGNTCTGCCTTGGGNTGCGTTGGGGCNGGCTGCGCGGGCTTTGGCGCAGCGGCTTGAGCGTTGGCCGCAGTGCCCGCGGGTTTCTTGGTGCCCGTGCCGGATCGTGGCGGGGCAACACGCANGGCCACGGCGTTCATGAACTTGGCCGTATCGCCGCGCGCCAGGTCCGCNGCACCGTCGCTGATCCCGCGCAATACGTCNTCCAGCCANNCCTGCTCTGCNTTGGCAAAGTCGCGCAGNACATAGCCCGGTACGGCGTCCTTATGCCCCGGATGNCCNACGCCAAGGCGCACACGGTCATAGTCGGGACCGATATGCGCATGGATCGACCGCAAGCCATTGTGCCCCGCATGCCCGCCGCCGGTCTTGCATTTCACCTTGCCGGGGGCGAGGTCGATTTCGTCGTGCAAAACGATCACGTCCGCCGGTTCAAGCTTGTGGAACCGCATGGCCGATTGCACCGACTGACCAGAGTTGTTCATGAATGTCTCGGGCTTGAGCAAGACCACGCGGTCCGCGCCAAAACGCCCTTCGACCGTTAGCCCGTTGTGCTTGGTCTTCCATCCGGCAAAGCCGTGATCCTGCGCGATGCGGTCCAGCGCCATAAAGCCGATGTTATGCCGGTTGCCCGCGTATTTGGCACCCGGATTGCCAAGCCCTACTATCAGTTTCATGCGGACCCCTTCAAGTGGATAAAAACGTTTGTTTGGCCAAGGATAGCAGACCGCGGGGCCAAACGAAATAACGCCCCAACGAAAAACGGGGCCGCCCATGGCGACCCCGTCTCGACCCATCCGCGCCCGTGGGCGCGACGGATATATCGGTATCAGTCTTCTTTGACTTCTGTTGCGGGCACTTCGTCTGCTGCAACATCTTCGTCTTCATCATCGTCCTGGCTGGCCAGACCGGAAGGCGCGGAAATCTGCGCGATCACGAAGTCACGGTCGATGACCGGCTTGGTGCCGTTTGGCAGCTTCACGCTCGAGATGGTGAGGCTGTCGCCGATTTCCAGTTCGGAAACGTCGATTGTGATGTGATCAGGGATATCGCCTGCGGTCACAACCAGTTCAACTTCGGGACGTACCAGCGTCAGAACGCCACCTTTTTTCAGGCCGGGGCTGACTTCTTCGCCTTCGACTTCAACCTGGATGAAGAGGTTGATTTTGGTGGTGCGCTTCAAACGCATCAGGTCGACGTGCGTTGGCAGGTCTTTAACAACGTGACGCTGAACGTCGCGGCAGATGACGCGGACGTCTTCTTGGCCTTCAACCTTGAGGTTGAACAGGGTCGCCTTGAAGCGGCCTGCGCGCAGTTTGGTCAGCAGCTTGTTAAAGTCCAGGTTGATCGGCAGCGGATCAAGGTCACCACCGAATACGATACCAGGAACCATGCCGTCGCGGCGTGCCTGACGAGCGGCGCCCTTGCCTGTCCCCGTGCGTTCGAAAGCTTCAAGATCAGGAATCTCTCCAGCCATTGTAATCTCCAATATGTTTAGGGCGGACATCCTCCAAGGCTGTATGTCCGCGTGAAGCCGCGCGTATAGACGGGTTTGGGCGTTTGGGAAAGACTAAAACGCCGCTTTTGCGCAAGTTGGCTTTGGTTTGCGACCTATGCGGGGCGGGGCAGGGGCTGCGCGCAGGGTTTCCGCCCGCCCTGACATATCAGCCAAGGCGGGCGCATTTTGCGAAGAAGGCGCAGGCTCAGGGCTGCCAGTCGCCTTCAAAACCTTTTGGAATAAGCAGGTTATGCTTGCCCAAACCCGCGACAGAGGTTTCACCACAAAGCGCCATGGACAGGTCGAGCTCCTTGTGGATGACCTCCAGCGCCGAGGTAACCCCGGCCTGACCCATCGCGCCAAGCCCGTAGATGAAGGCGCGCCCGATATAAGTGCCTTTGGCCCCCATCGCCATCGCCTTGAGCACGTCCTGACCGGACCTGATTCCACTGTCCAGATGGACTTCGATCTGGTCGCCCACGGCCTCCAGGATCGACGGCAGCGCCCGGATAGAGCTGATCGCCCCGTCCAGCTGGCGCCCGCCGTGGTTGCTGACGATGATCGCATCCGCCCCGACTTTCAGCGCCATCCGCGCATCGTCGGCGTCAAGAATACCCTTGAGGATGACCTTGCCTCCCCATTGCTCTTTCAGCTTGGCGATCTTGCCCCAGTCGAGGGTGGGGTCGAATTGCTCTGCCGTCCATGCGCCAAGGTTGGCTGTGTCGTCTACGCCGTGCACATGGCCCACGATGTTGCCAAAGCTGCGCCGCTTGGCCCCCATCATTCCGATGCCCCAGCTCCATTTGGTTGCCAGATTGGCGAGCGTTTTGGCGGTCAGCTTGGGTGGGGCAGAGAGGCCGTTCTTCAGATCCTTGTGGCGCTGGCCAAGAATTTGCAGATCAAGCGTGATGACAAGGGCCGAGCATTTCGCATCCTTGGCGCGCTGAATCAGCCGCGCGACATAGTCTTCGTCGCGCATGGTATAAAGCTGGAACCAGAAGGGTTTCGTCGTCGCCTCTGCCACATCCTCGATCGAATTGATGGACATGGTCGACAGGGTGAAGGGCACGCCAAAGGCTTCGGCGGCGCGGGCAGCTTTGATCTCTCCGTCGGCGTGCTGCATGCCGGTCAGCCCGACTGGGGCCAGTGCCACAGGCATCGCCACATCCTGCCCGATCATCTGCGTCTTGGTGCTGCGCCCGCTCATATCCACGGCGACGCGCTGGCGCAGGCGGATCTGTTCAAAATCGGTCGTGTTCTCGCGAAAGGTCTGCTCTGTCCAGCTGCCCGATTCCGCGTAGTCATAGAACATCCGCGGCACGCGGCGTTCATGCAGGCGCTTGAGGTCGTCGATGGTGGTGATCACGGGCATGGTGGCAAGTTCCTATGTATTGGTCAGATGATCTAACCAATATGGCCCGTTGAAATCAATTGCTTTACGCCACGACATCGGGCGTCGAGCCGGGCGCTTAGGCCCGATGCGCACCATCCGACAGGGTTTTGACAAAGCTCAGCACATCTTCGACAGGCAGCCCATCTGCGATTTTCGATACGATGGCAGAGCCGACAACAACCCCATCAGCAACGCTTGCAATGGCTTCGGCCTTGGCGGGGGTGTTCACACCGAACCCGACAATCACGGGCAGGCCGCTGGCCTTCTGGATGCGCTCAACCTCGGGGGCGACATCGCCCGCATCCGCTTCGGCAGAGCCGGTGATGCCGGTGATCGACACATAATACACAAAGCCCGAGGTGTTCTGCACAACCCGCGGCAGGCGTTTGTCATCGGTTGTAGGGGTCGCAAGGCGGATAAAGTTCATACCGGCGGCTTGCGCGGGCAGGCACAGCTCGGCGTCTTCTTCCGGTGGCAGGTCCACGACGATCAGCCCGTCCACGCCGGCTTTCTTGGCCGCCTCTAGGAAGTTATCCACGCCTTTGGAGTAGATCGGGTTGTAATAGCCCATCAGCACGATCGGCGTCGTGTCATCCTGTTCGCGGAACGCCGCGGCAAGCGCCAGCGTCTTGTCCAGCGTCATCCCGCCTTCAAGCGCGCGCTGTCCCGCCAGCTGAATGGCAGAGCCATCGGCCATCGGATCGGTAAACGGCAGCCCCAGCTCGATAATATCGACGCCCGCGTCAGGCAGGCCGCGTACCACCTCGAGCGACGTGTCAAAGTCGGGATCGCCTGCCATCACATAGGCGACAAAGGCTTTCTTGCCTTGGGATTTGAGGTCAGCGAATTTGGCGTCGATACGTGTCATGAGGGCGGCCTTTTTACGTTACCCTGCTGCAATGCCGAATATATCACGGGAAATCAATCCAACTCCGCCGGTGGGCTTGGGCGATTTTCCGAAAAACAGGGGTCAAAGGCACTGTATTTATGCAGGGGCGCATCACATAGTCCTTTAAATCCCGCCGCCTGCGCCTACATTTACCCCATGAATTATGTACTCGCCCTGCTGTTGCCGCCGCTTTCCATCCTGCTGACAGGACGGATCTTCACGGCGATTATCGTCTTCCTGATCTGGATTCCGGCCGTGATCTTTTCGGGCGGGTTGACCCATCCGATGTTCATCGTGCTCGCATGGATCCTGATTTACCAGACGCACGAGGACCGACGCCTGCGCTAAGACTTGCGCAAAGGCGGCCAAAACCCTAGGACAACGCCAACTTATAAAGGATGCTTGTCATGGGCTTTAAGATGGGAATCGTGGGTCTGCCGAATGTCGGCAAGTCGACCCTCTTCAACGCGCTGACCAAAACAGCGGCAGCGCAGGCGGCCAATTTTCCGTTCTGCACAATCGAACCGAACGTCGGTGAAGTCGCGGTGCCGGATTCGCGCCTTGATAAACTCGCCGCGATTGCGGGCTCCAAGCAGATCATCCCGACGCGGATGACCTTTGTGGACATCGCAGGCTTGGTCAAAGGCGCGTCCAAAGGGGAAGGTCTGGGCAACCAGTTCCTGGCCAATATCCGCGAGACGGACGCGATCGCCCATGTGCTGCGCTGCTTTGAAGACGGCGATGTGACCCACGTCGAAGGGCGCGTGGACCCCGTGGCAGACGCCGAGACCATCGATACAGAACTGATGCTTGCCGATCTGGAAAGCATCGAAAAACGCCGCGCCGGTCTGGTCCGCAAGATCAAGGGCAACGATAAAGACGCAGCGCAGCAGGACCGCCTGTTGGCCGCCGCGCAAGAAGCGATCGAGAACGGCAAGCCCGCGCGCACCGTCGAGGTTGACGCGGATGATGCAAAAGCCTGGCGCATGCTGCAATTGCTGACGACCAAGCCCGTGCTCTATGTCTGCAACGTCGGCGAATCCGAAGCGGCCGAGGGCAATGCCCTTTCTGCCAAAGTCGCGGAAATGGCCGCGGCGCAGGGCAATAGCCATGTCGTGATCTCTGCCCAGATCGAGGAAGAAATCAGCCAGCTGGAGCCCGAAGAGGCCAGCATGTTCCTGGACGAGATGGGGCTAGAGGAAGCCGGGCTTGATCGGTTGATCCGCGCGGGCTACGAGCTGCTGCACCTTGAGACATACTTCACCGTCGGCCCGAAAGAGGCCCGCGCCTGGACGATCAAGGCTGGCACCTCTGCGCCGAAAGCCGCAGGCGTGATCCACGGTGATTTTGAAAAAGGCTTCATCCGCGCCGAAACCATCGCCTATGACGATTTCGTGGCCTTGGGCGGTGAAGGCCCCGCCAAGGAAGCCGGCAAGATGCGCGCCGAGGGCAAAAGCTACACCGTCAAAGACGGCGACGTGTTGCACTTCCTGTTCAACACCTGATCCAATCTGGCGGGCCGCTTTCCAGGCGGCCCGCCGATCTGGCGCGCGAGCGGCCCCTCCCGCTTCCATCGCCCCACGGCTCTGCCCGCCTCCCCCCCCCTCGACCCACGGACGCCCCCGGCCCACGCCGCGCGCATAGCGCCGCAAGCCG
>NZ_NHBI01000059.1:0-8103 GCF_002167505.1 Sulfitobacter sp. TMED3
CGGGTCATCTCGGCCGAGGCGTGGCCAAGCTGCTTCTGGACGTAGCGCTCGTCGACTTCGGCGGAGCTGGCGAGACCGGCGCGCAACGAGTGACCGGAGAACAGCGCCAGGCGCTCTTTCTCGGGCAGCTCGGATCGGATGCCAGCGTCGAGGACCGTGCGCTTGATCAGGCGGGCGACATGCTTATCGTTCAGTCTTGCCTCGGACGCGCGTTTGCCATCGCGCGAGGTGCCGGTGAAAATTGGGCCGAAGTCGATTTTGGCGAAGTGCAGCCACTGTTTCAACGCATGCACCGGGCAGGTCTGATCGCTGGACCCAAGGCCGATCTCGACCTCGCGCCAGCCGGTCTTGGCATTGAGGGTGAGGAGAGCCCCCTTGTCGAAGATCTCGACCCAGCCGCCAGAGTCCGGCGTGTCGTCCTTGTGAACATCAAGGCTGACGATTTCCGAGCGGCGCAGGCCGCCGGCATACCCCAGAAGCAGGATCGCCCGATCCCGCAGGCCACGCAGATCGAAGGGCAGGGTGGCGACCATCGCAAGGATATCCTCGGCCAGGATCGCCTCTTTCTGCACCGGCGGGCGCGCGTGCTTGCGCTTGATCCCCGCAAGCACGGTGGATATGTGGCGGTTCTTGCGATCAAGCGCAAAGCCCCGTTGCGCATAGTTCCACGCAAGGCCCGAGAGACGGCGTTCGATTGTCGACACCGAAAGGGCAGGGGAGAGGCCAGACCCGGACGCCAGGTCCGCAAGGTAGAGCCCGATCATTTCGGGCGATGGAGGCAGCGGCTCCACGTCCTTCATCCGGCACCAGCGGGTAAAGTGCGCCCAGTCCTTGGCGTAGGCNTTCAGTGTNNTNTCCGANGCCGCNGCGCGNGCATAGTCNCGNGCGGTNTCNACCAGCCGNTCNAGNNTGCCTGAACCAGCCACAAAGNAAGGANGGCTCAAAGCCTCGCTGCTGGGATGATCTCTCTCGTTGTNCTCGCTGACCGAAGGCCCATTTGGCGGCTTTGAGATCGATTTCTCGTTGTTTTCCGACATGGCGCTGAGCATATCTTTTAATGTCCGATAATGTAAACTTATTGGACATAATGGAGAACGACAAGATGGGGCGCTTAGGGCGCTATTTTGTGGCCAAAAGCGCCGCAACGCGGTAGGAATTACGCATGACATTTGCCAATGCCCGACCTCTCGCAGACCTCGACATGCTAATGCGAATTCCCGACTGGGTCACCTCTAAGCATGGTGAAACCTCTGAAGATGTGGCGTTTTTGTCAGGTGCCGCATTGTCACATCTGCACGGGTATCGTATTCATGCTCACGCTTGTGATCTGGTCGCGCGGCACTATTGCGGGCGGTTTCGCCCAGATTGAGGNACTCGCGTGGATACCGGCCATTGGTGCCGCTTATCGGTTGGGACTGGACGGGTTGAGCCTGCCGTTGGTGTTGCTCACGTCGTTGCTGTTCTTTTTGTCAGCGATCTACTCGGCGCGGATCAGCGATCGTGCGCCAAGCTATGTTGTGTTGATGCTTATGCTCGAAACGGCCGCACTTGGCACGTTTATGGCGCTTGACGGACTGCTGTTTTATGTTTTTTTCGAGGTCTCGCTGGTAGGCATGTATTTCATGATCGCCGGATGGGGATATGAAGACCGACAGCGCGCCGCGCTGATGTTCTTTATCTATACGTTGCTGGGGTCGTTGCCGCTGTTGCTCGCGATTATCGGGTTGTATCTGAGCAGTGGCACCTTCGACATGCGCGTCTGGATCGACATGCCACCTCTGACAGGCATTGCGGCGATGCTTGCGCTGATTGCGATGCTGTTTACCTTCGCAGTCAAGATACCGGCCTTTCCGGTGCACACTTGGCTACCTGCCGCACATGTTCAGGCACCCACGGCGGGCAGCGTGATCCTGGCCGGTGTGATGCTGAAATTCGGCACTTACGGACTGGTACGCTTTGCTTTGCAAATGACGCCTGAGGCATTTGCGCAAGCCGGTCAGGTAATCCTAGCGGTGGGGGTGGTCAGCGCGCTGTACGGGGCCTTCGCCGCACTGGCACAGTCTGATCTGAAAAAAATGATTGCCTACACGTCGATTAACCACATGGGCTATGTCGTGATGGGTGTGGCGGTGGCCGCGCTTACCGTTGATTTGCGTATCCGCACAATTGCATTGGACGGTGCGACTTTGCAGATGGTCAGCCACGGTCTGGTGACAGGCGCGTTGTTCTTTTTGCTGGGCATGTTGCAGGACCGCGCCCACAGCCGCGATATGAGTGAATTTGGTGGTCTGCTGGGCCGTGTGCCGTGGTTGGGCTGGTCGTTCATCCTGATGGCGTTCGCTTCACTTGGTTTGCCGGGGTTGGCGCATTTCCCTGCAGAGTTTCAGGTGTTTCTGGCGACCCTGAATACCGCTCCATGGGCGATCATAGCTATCCTTGCCATCGTGGTAACCGCAGGCCTGTATCTGCGCGCCATCGCCGCCGTGTTCCTTGGCTCCGAGAACGAGAAATGGCTGGAAATGCGCGATCTAGACCGCAGGGAGAAGCTGGTGATTGTGCCTCTTTTGATTCTGACGGTGCTGGTCGGTGTGGCCCCCGGCTGGTTGATCGATATGATCCACACAACTATGGCAAGCCTGAGCTTCTGATGGGGCGCGAACTTTCTTTTCTGATCCCTGAGCTTTTGCTGGCATCTGTGGCCATGTTGATGATCGTGGCCGATATAGCGCGCGCGGCGCGGCTGGTTCTGGTCCTCGGGCTGGCGGGGCTGACGGCGGCAACGCTGCTGACATTGCCGGTCCTGCACGCCGACACAACCGTGTTCAGCGGCACTTACCGGATCGACCTGATTTCGGGCTGGGCCAAGCTGATCCTGCTGCCTGGCACAGCGTTGGCGCTGTTGATGGCGCGCGCCGAAATCGCCGGACAGGAGCGCGAGGGCAGCGTCTATGCGCTGATCTGCCTTGTTACTCTTGGGGCGCTGACGCTGTCCGGTGGCGGCGACACAATGCTGCTTGTATTGGGTGTGGTACTGACGGGCTTAGGCTCTTTTGCGCTGGTGGCTTTCCCGCGCGATGATGCGGCGACAGAGGCCGCGATGAAATATCTTGTTTTCGGGGCTGTCACCGGATCCGTGATGATCTACGGGCTGAGCTTTTGGTTCGGGGGCGTGGGATCGACGCTGTTCTCGGACCTCGCGGCGCTGGAGGACAAGCCGCTGATCGCCATTGCGGGCCTGGTCGCAGTGATCATCGGCCTCGGCTACAAAGCTGGGCTTGTGCCGTTTCACTTCTGGGCACCTGACGCCTATGACGGGGCGCCGGTTTCCATTGCCGCCTACCTGTCGGTTATCACCAAGCTCGCGGCAATCTTTGCCTTTGCGCAGGTGCTGCGCGACATGCCCGTCGGCAGCGCTTGGCCACTGGTGATCGCAATGATCGCAGCGATCACAATGACCTATGGCTATCTGACAGCGTTGGTACAGACCAATCTGGTGCGGCTGATCGCTTATTCTTCGATCGCCCAATCTGGGTATTTCTTGCTCGGCATTGTGGCACTCGGCGCCAGCCCACTTGCGGTCCCGGGGATTATCATCATGGGTGCCGCATATGTCGCAATGAACCTGGGTGCTTTTGCCATTGTGATGATAGCTGGACGCACCCTTGTCGACATGCGCGGTTTTGGCCGCAATCGACCAATTATGGGGCTGTCGATGGTGATATTCCTTCTGTCGCTCACCGGCATCCCGCCGCTGTTTGGATTTGTCGGCAAAGTCTATCTGTTCACCTCTGCAGTTGAGGCAGGGTTCCTTTGGCTTGCGGTGATCGGCATCCTGAATTCCGTGCTGGCGCTTGGTGTTTATCTGCGCATCGTGGTGCCGATGTATCAGACCGCAAGCTCAAAAACCGGCATGGACACCCCGTCACCACACGCCCTGCTTGTTGTCGTGGCGACGGTCACTGTCCTGATTACCCTGTCTATGGGGGCATTTGCGGGGCTGTTGCCCAGTTGATCGCAAACCTTCAATGTGGTTCATGCATAACCGACATGGATCATCAAATTTTGACAGCGCAACGCAAAGCGCCGCGTCCAGCAAAAGCCGGATACGGCGCTTTGTCCGTCTTGGAAAACTTAGCGCAGGCTGAATTCGGTGGTCAGCGATACAATCAACAATCCGTCACTGATACTGGTGTCATGCCATGACGCGTCAATGCCAAAGTTATCGGAGATCGCATAGCTGCCACCGACACTCCAGTAGTCGTGTCCCCCATTGCTGATCGTGCCGTAGTTGGCTGAAGCACCAAATTTGTCATCGAATGCGTAGTCGATCGAGACGCTTGAATTAACGTAATCCGCAACGGGGTCATGCGCAAACCGAAGGCCGACATCCAGCGGATCCAGTACGGAGTACCCCAATGACAGGATGACCTCTCCGCAGCAGTCATTGCTCGGGTTGCGATAATAGTATCGGGTATATCCCAGATCGTAGTTGAACTTGCCGACTTCATTGCGATAGCCCAGATAGAGGTCCACCTCAACAGAACTGCCAACAATTGANCTGGCAGTGTTTGACGCCCAGACGCCTGCATAAAAACCTTCGTACTCGGCCTCCGCCCAAGGCTNGAACGCCGCGCCGGTAGTCTGTTCAATGCCGTTGAAAACATATCGGCTGGTGAGGGTTGCGCCTGCGGACAGACTTAATTCCTGAGCCATTGTCACGCCGGGTAAGCCCAGACCGATGACGACGGCGGAAGTCGCAAAAATAGATCGCATCATTTTTCCTTACTGGAAGATTTTCCTGCTGCACTGTAACGACGAAAATCCGCCCGCCGGAAGCAGGGCGCCCGCATTTTTGTAACACCTGATTCAATTTTGAACACCGTTACGGGTCGTTGCCCAAAATTGACGCGAAAAAAAACGGGCAACGATTATTCCACTGTAACGAAGTGGCGCTTATGGCGTCTGATATATGTACCCTTAGTGTCAGGAGGCCCAAATAGACCAGACAACAACCAAAACCGAACCATCTGAAGTTGAAACCGCCAAAGGCGGAGGATGCTGCGGTGGAAACAAGGCCAGCCAGGTTGCAGATGCCCCAGCGGCATCACAGGCATCCGTCAAAACACCTGCTGCAAAATCCGGTGGCTGCTGTTGTAGCTAGACCATCTCGGCGCCAGCATCAGGTAACGATGTCCGAAAAAACCAAAGCCGGTCCGTGCGCGGCAGATGTGCATCGTGATGCATATGTCGTGCACGGACCGGCATGATTTTTTTGGTAGCTCTTGCTCTGGATCGCCCCAAATCCCTGAGACACAGTCCAGCTCAGACCTTCACTTCCCAGCTCACTTATCTATACTGTAAACAACGAGATATGCTTGGTGCGGACGCCCAATCCTTTGTTGAGCGACAAGCGCGATTACCGGATCGCGCCGCCGGATCGTCCGCCCATTGCAAAACCCGCAACAAATCGAAAATGAAGGCGTTCTAAATGGATCATCAACACGGCGGCGACACTGAAAATAAAGGCTCCATCAGCCTAAGCGGCGGGGTGGCGATGGGCACCGGCGTGATGATCGGAGCCGGTATTTTCGCGCTGACAGGTCAGATCGCGCAGCTGGCCGGACCGCTCTTTCCATTGGCGTTTGTCGTGGGCGGGATCATCACAAGTTTCAGTGCATACAGCTACGTAAAGATGTCGAATGCGTTTCCGTCTTCGGGTGGCATCGCGATGATCCTGCAAAAGGCATACGGACCGGGTGCAATTGCCGCAGCGGCGGCGCTGTTGATGGCGCTGTCAATGGTGATCTCCGAAAGCCTCGTTGCGCGAACCTTTGCGACTTATGTCTTGCGACCCTTCGACATAACTGGTGGTCCGCTGGTGCCGATCCTTGCCGTTGGGGTGATCCTTTTTGCCTTTCTCGTCAATATCGCCGGTAGCCGATCGGTTGGACTGCTCTCGCTGATTATGGCGGTGCTCAAGATTGGCGGTATCGCGTTGTTCGGCATAGCAGCACTTTGGGCAAGCGGGTTTCAATTCGCCGCGGCGAGCACGGCGTCTGGCGGATTTGATATCACCGGCTTTATAGCATCCGTGGCCCTTGCCATTCTGGCGTTCAAGGGGTTCACCACGATCACCAACAGCGGCGGCGAGATCATCAATCCGCACCGCAATGTTGGCCGCACGATCATTATCTCGATCACGATCTGTGTTGTTGTCTATCTGATTGTGGCCTTTGCGGTCGGATCAAGCCTGACGATAGACCAGATTATCGCGGCCAAAGACTATTCATTGGCTGAGGCCGCCGCACCCGCACTTGGCAACGCGGGGTTCTATTTTACCGTCGTGCTGGCGGCTGTTGCGACGGCGTCTGGTGTTCTTGCCAGTGTCTTTGCGGTGTCGCGGATGCTGGCCATGCTCACCGATATGAACATGATCCCGCACCGGCATTTCGGGATGTCGGGACCTATCCGCAGTCACACGCTGGTCTATACGGTGGTGATCGCCTCTATCCTTGCGGTGTTTTTTGATCTGACCCGGATCGCGTCATTGGGGGCTTTCTTTTATCTGATCATGGACATGATCGTCCATTGGGGCGTCTTGCGCTTCATGCGAAAAGAGGTTGAAGCGAAAGCATTTGTCATCGTCTTGGCCTTGTTGTTTGACGCTGTGGTGCTGGTGGCCTTTACAGCTATGAAGCTGCAATCCGATCCGCTCATTGTTGTGTACGCTGTGATTGCGATCACATCAGTCTTTGTGTTCCAACGGATTTATCTGTCGCGCTGGACTGCACCACGACCCAGCGAAGACCACTAAAACACTTCTCGAAAGTGCTATAGCCCTCCTGAAAAAGGCGCGTTCGGCTAGCAGGTGTCGGGTATGCCCTTTTTCATTTTTTCGGTTTGTCAGGCTCGGCGCAGGGGGGCCAATCCCAAAGCCGGTTCATCATCGCGAAAAGATATGCACCTGACCACGCGATCAGCAACAGTCCGGTCAAGGCCTCGACGCCCGTCAGAAGACGCAGGTGATCTGTCGGGAAAATATCGCCAAGACCAAGGGACGTATAGCTGACGACGGAAAAATAAAAATAATCCAGAACGGTATCAACGCTCTCACCGGAAAAGCCGCCGATGCTCAAAAGCTGGTGACCGACGCCAAACATGCCTGCAAAGACAACTATTCCGGCGAAATGCGCGAAAAACAGGATCAGTACGGCCATCATGACACGATTGAACGGCTCCAAAGGTATCTTTGCCATGCCAACCGATACCCACCGCATGACCGCAAGATGTATCCAACTACTCGAAACGATGGCGATAACTGCAAGAATTAGTGAAAAAAGCAAAGAGACGCTCCTGATTGGATGAACTTGCCAGTATCCAAAAGTAGCCGTATCAGGTCGGCTTCTTGCGCGCGCTGATCGCGGTGCCAAAGCTCTGAAGTCCGCCGTCACCACGAACAATCCCGCGCGGTTGCGCCGGGTGGATTTGACCTTGCATCTCTTGGCAGCGCTGGAGATCGGGAATCTGGGGTCGCTCACATCTGGGAACGGGCGCGAAAGGTTGATGGCACTTGCCGCGGTTGGTGTCGGCGTGACCCGTCCCATTGTGGGCGCTACCCTCATTCTGAGAGGAAACTATTGGGCGGTTCGGGGGTTACGCCGCGCCTTTCCGCAGCATGGTCGGGTGATTGAACGGATGCGTGCTCTGTCGAATGACCTCGACCAGCGGCTTCCGGGACGGCGGGAAACAGAACATCTGCCGGAACAGGAAGAACATAGAACGAGCAAGTCGAGAGCGTCAGAAAGCGCTCTACGAGCAGCCCGGCAGGCCATCTCCGAGCTTGGATCTGGGGCAGATCGTCAAGCGCTTCTGGCGCGGGCCGATGCAATTTGGAGGTGCTCAGATGCGGTCAAATCCTGAAGCACCGGGCCTGTGGATATACTGCAATTAAGGGTACAAAAATGCCCAAAATGACCCTGAATCCGCAGATTCTGATTAATTAGGGTTGTCAATGAGCGTTTAAAAGTGACCCGGTTTCAGCGTTTGATTTTGACCCGCCTATTGGGTGCCAAAGCCCCCAGGCGGACCGCCCTCATATAGCGA
>NZ_NHBI01000060.1:0-12624 GCF_002167505.1 Sulfitobacter sp. TMED3
AGCACTCGTGCGAGCCACGGTGTTTTGACAGTGAGACATGCACAGGCCTAAGGGCTATGTCGGCGCAGCACGCCACGCTTTTGTGTGCCCAAATCTCGCCGACTGCTCACTCTACACAGCTATCTCAGGATTTACTCAGGATATGGCCGCCTCAGCTCGTCGTCAATTTGCCACCACCGCGGCCCGCGGTAGTCGTCTACCGTGTCGAAACCGCCCACAGTGACGCTACCGCCCGTGCCGGTCGTGATCCCGCAAATGGTTGAAATAAGTGTTGTTTTCCCTGCGCCATTGGGCCCAAGCAGGGCAAGGATTTCGCCCTCTCGGATGTTCAGCGACACGCCTTTCAGCGCCTCGAACCCATCTGCATAGGCCTTGCGCAGGTCGGTGATCTTTACGATGTCAGGCATGGGCGTCTCCGGTGTTGTTGGCCGGAAACTAGACTGATTATTCCAAAGTGAACAGGCCCTACCCGTCAGCTTTTGCTGCGGCCGAACCAGCCCTTTTTCTCGGCTGGTGCATCCGCTGCCTCTGCCGCTTCCGCCGGCGCATCCTCGGCTGGGCCCTCAAGCGTTTCTTGCAGGTTGTTAAAGAACTGGTCCGCCATCTTTTTGGCAAACCCGTCGATGATCCGGCTGCCAAGCTGTGCAAGCTTGCCGCCGACCTTGGCCTCGACGTCATAGGAAAGCTCGGTCCCGCCATCGACAGCAGCCAGCGTCACGTCCGCCTCACCCTTGGCAAAGCCCGCAGCACCGCCTTTGCCTTCGCCGCTGATCTTGATCGACTGGTCGGGCACCATATCGGTCATGGTGACCTGCCCCTTGAACGTGGCTTTGACGGGGCCGACCTTCTGCACCACGGTCGCCTCGAACCCTTCTTCCGGCGATCCGGTCACCTCGGTCGCGCCGGGGACGCATTTGATCAGCATGTCAGGGTCCAGCAGCGCGGCATATACCTCTGCCGGGCTGGCTGCGATCTGGCGGGTCTCTGACATTTTCATGGGGGCTCTCCGTTGATGGCTTTGCGACAACCTAGCGCACATCAATTGGCAACGCCAAGGTCAAACGCGCGGGTCCAGCTTTTGCGATAGGGCCGCTAAAGACCTCAACAGTCGCCACATCGCCAATAAAACGCAGACCCTAGCTGACCCGTACGATGACCTTGCCCGTCGCCTTGCGCGTGCGCAGCAAATCCAGCGCTTCGTTCGCTTGATCCAGCGGCAGCACGTGACTCACATGGGGTTTCAGCTTGCCCGCGCTATACCAGTCGATCAGCACCTTGAAGCTGTCTGTCAGCACCTGCGGTTTGAAGTTCTTGTACCCGCCCCAGAAAAAACCCAGCACGTCGATGTTCTTGACCAGCAGTATATTGGCAGGGATCTGCGGCACCTCGCCCGAGGCAAACCCAAGCGGCAGGATGCGGGCCTCGGGGTTGCAGGCCCGCAGCGCCGCCTTGAACTGGTCGCCGCCGATCGGGTCATAGACCACATCTGCCCCGCCCAAGGATTTCACCACCTCGCGGATGTCATCGGTTTCCGAATCGATCAGATGGTCGGCCCCGGCAGCGCGGTAAATCTCCAGCTTGGCCGCACCACGGGCGCAGGCGATGACCTCTGCCCCCATGAGCTTGCCCAGCTCTACTGCTGTCAGCCCGACCCCGCCTGATGCCCCCAGCACCAGCAGACGTTCCCCCGGTTGCAGCCGCGCCTTATAGTCCAACGCCACATGGCTGGTGCCATAGGCCACAAGAAACGCCGCAGCATCCTCGGCCGGCATATCGTCGGGGATCGGCACGCAGACATTGGCGGGAATGGCGGCATATTCGGCCAGCCCCAGCAGACCGCTATAGGCTGCGATACGTTGACCAACGGCCAGATCGGTCACGCCCTCCCCCACGGCGGCGACGCTGCCCGAAAGCTCCATCCCCAGCGTGAAGGGCAGATCCGGCTTTTGCTGATAGGTCCCCTTGATCATCAGCAGGTCACCAAAGTTCAACCCGCAGGCATCGACCTTGATCAACACTTCGCCAGCGGCGGGGACGGGCATTTCCAGCTCTTGCTCGGACAGGGGCTGGTCATAGGCGGTGACTTGCATGGCGCGCATCGGGGGATCCTTTTGCTATTTCACGCAAAAGGGCCAGAGCATTGGCGGCTTTGCAACCCCCTTGCCCCGGCCCTTGTTAAATTACCCAACGGCAGATGCCTGGCCCCGCCATNCCCCCCTNAGGGCATGATCATCAATCGGATCNCATAGGCCACCAGCCCAAGCGCTGCGACGCTCAGCACCCAGATCAGGACAAACCACCCGGTGCGTGTCATCCAGTTGCGTCGCATCAGTGGTAACCCTCTTCGGGGTCGATCTTCCCGCGGAACACCCAGTAGGTATAGATCGTGTAAGACAGGATCATCGGCAGCAGGACCAANGTGCCGACCAAGGCGAACTTGAGNCTGCTNTCNGGTGCCGCGGCCTCGACGATGGTCAGGGANGAAGGCACGATATAGGGGTAGAAGCTGATCCCGATCCCGATAAANCCCAGCACGAACAGCGCCAGCGCGCAGAGGAACGGCGTCACGTCCCAATGGCGTTGCAGCCCGTGGAACAGCCCATAGACGGCTGCGGCCACCAAGGCAGGCACCAGAAAGCTGAAGATCGCGGTCGGAAAGGCGAACCAGCGGCCAAAGAAAGCGTCATTCAGGAAGGGCGTCCAAAGGCTGACGAGCCCCATGAACACCAGTGTCGCGATGGCAAAGGGCCAGGCCAGCCGCCGCATATGCGCCTGAATACGGCCCTCGAGCTTCATGTTCAGCCAGGTCGCGCCCAGCATCGCATAGCCGACGGTCACCGCGAAACCGGTCAGGACAGAGAAGGGCGTCAGCCAGTCCCACCAGCCGCCGGCATAGGCGCGGTTCTCGATCTCGATCCCCTGCACCAGCGCGCCAAGCGCGATCCCCTGACACATGGAGGCCACCAGCGAGCCCCCGAAGAACGAGATGTCCCACAGATGTTTGCCCCGCACCGTGCGCCAGCGGTATTCGAAAGCGACGCCGCGAAAGACCAACCCCAGCAGCATCAGGATGATCGGCATATAAAGCGCTGGCATCACCGTGGCATAGGCCAGCGGGAAGACGGCGAACAAACCGCCGCCGCCCAGAACCAGCCAAGTTTCATTGCCGTCCCAGATAGGCGCGACAGAGTTCATCATCACATCGCGTTCGCCCTCGTCCTTGGACAGCGGGAACAACAGCCCGACCCCAAGGTCGAACCCGTCGAGGATGACATAGATCAGCACCGCAAGTGCGATGATGCCGGCCCAGATAAACGAAAGCTCTAATCCAAACATCTGCTGTCTCCTACTCTGACGCTGCTATGTCTTGGGTCTTGTCCTGCGCCACCGGAGTCGTCCCCGCCGCCCGCACCGGCCCGTCGGTGATCTCTCCTTGCGCGCCCACATGGGGGCGTTTGCGCATCAGTCCGAGGATATAGAACACCCCCGCCCCGAAGACGAAGAAATAGACCACGATGAACGAAATCAACGATGCACCAACCGCAGGCGCGCTGACCGGCGCAAGGCTGTCACTGGTGCGCAGCAGCCCGTAGACGGTAAAGGGCTGACGCCCGACTTCGGTCGTGATCCACCCGGCCAACACCGCAACAAAGCCCATCGGACCCATGACAATCGCCGCCCGATGCAACCAGCGCGAGCTGTGCAGCGTCCCGCGCCAGCGCGCGATCCCGCCCCAAAGGCCAAAGCCCAGCATGGCAAAACCAAGACCCACCATCACACGGAACGAGAAAAAGACGATGGCAACCGGCGGCTCGTCCTCGTCAGGGATCGTGTCCAGCCCGGCCAGCGGCGCGTTCAGGTCATGCTTGAGGATCAGCGACGACAGTTTCGGCACCTCGATAGCGTAATCGACCCGTTTTTCTGCCTGATTGGGAATACCGAACAGGATCAGCGGCGCGCCGTCGGGGTGGCTGTCGAAATGCCCCTCCATCGCCATGACCTTGGCGGGCTGATGCTCTAGCGTGTTGATGCCGTGGAAATCCCCTGCCGCGATCTGCAAGGGGGTGACCAGCAGCAGCATCCACATCGCCATAGAGAACATGCGCCGCGACGCAGGCCCCTGATTGTCCTTCAGCAAATGCCACGCACCCACAGCGCCCACAACCAGCGCCGTCGTCAGATAAGCCGCCAGCACCATATGCAGCAAACGGTAGGGGAACGACGGGTTGAAGACGATCTTCCACCAATCCAGTGGAATGAACTGCCCCACATCGTTAAAGCCATAGCCCGCAGGGGTCTGCATCCAGCTGTTCACCGACAGGATCCAAGTGGCCGAAAGCAACGTGCCAAAGGCAACCATCGCCGTTGCGAACATATGCAGCCCTGGCCCGACCCGTTTCAGACCAAACAGCATGATGCCTAGAAAACCGGCCTCTAGGAAGAAGGCCGACAGCACCTCATAGGCCATCAGCGGCCCGACCACCGGCCCCGCCTTGTCAGAGAAGACCGACCAGTTGGTGCCGAATTGATAGGACATCACAATGCCCGACACGACGCCCATGCCAAAGGCCACGGCAAAGATCTTTTTCCAGTAGTCGAAGAGCACCCGATAGGTTTCGTCCTTGGTCCATAGCCAAAGCGCATTCACCACCGCCAGAAAGCTGGCCAACCCGATCGAGAACGCCGGAAAGATAATGTGAAACGAAACGGTAAAGGCGAATTGGACCCGTGCCAGAACCTCGGCGGAAAACCCATCAAGCATGTCGTACCTCGTAGTGAATGGCCAAAAACAACGGGTTTCGGCCCTTACACCCTAGATAGCGCTGCACCCCCCATAAGTCACATGCTCAAATCGCCGCAGAAGACGGGCGTGCTATAGGGTGATGCGCACAAGAAGCCCCGGCGCGTTGTCCAGCAGCGCGATCTGCCCGCCGTGCAGTTTTACCACCCCCTCCACAAGGCTGAGCCCCAGACCGTTGCCCGGCGTGTGGCGGCTGGCATCCAATCGGTACAAGCGGCGCAGCACTTTGTCGCGCGCGTCTTCGGGGATGCCGGGGCCATTGTCGGCGACCTCGATCACAGGCCGCCCCTGCGCACGGGAAAGCGTCAGGGTGATCTCGCTCCCCTCGGGCGTGTGACGCATGGCATTTTCCAGCAGGTTCGACATCACCTGCCCCAACAGGTTCTTATCGCCCGAGACGGTGATTTGCGCGTCGGGCACGACACTGTGCAACCGCTGCTGCTTGGCTGCGGCGGCGGGCTCGTACACTTCGGTGAGGGTCTCGCAAAGCTGGTTCAGATCGACAGAGGCGAAATGCGTCTTGGGCGACCCTGCCTCGACCGAAGCGATCTGTAGCAGCGATTGAAAGACCGAAGCGATCCCCGCGACTTCCTCCTGCGCTTTGGCCAGCAAGATGCCTTCGTCCGTGTCTTCGGGCAGGCTGCGCGCCAGATCGTCCAGATGCACCGCGACGCGCTGGATCGGCGTCTTAAGGTCATGGGCAATGTCCGACGATACCTGCCGCAGCATCTGGGTCTGCGCCTCTTGTGCGCCTGCCATCTGGTTCACTTTGCTGCCGATACGTTGCAGATCATCGGCCCACCCCGGCGACACGGTCACCCGCGCGGCAAGATCGCCGGTCGTCAGGTCATCCAGCGTGCGTCCGATAACATCCACATGCCGCTTGCTGCGCCGCGCCAGATAAAGCCCGCCCGACAGGGCGACCAGCACCGTGGGCAGCAGGCTGATCAGCAGGATATTCAGGAACACCGTGCGCAGCCCTTCGATCTGTGCACGGCTACGGGCGACGGTCAACTGCCCGCCATATAGCGGCGTTGTCAGCGACAGGTAGACTCCGTCATATTCGGCCCGTCCCTCGGCCAGCGACACGATATGATAGCCTTCGTCATCCCGCGCGATGGCCCCGTTGCCATAGATACGCCCCGACGGGGTGATATAGCTGAGCACAACGCGGCTGGGATCGGCGTCGCGCGATTCAGCGTCCACCAGCAGGGCCACGGCGCGGGCATTGGGGGCCGCGCGAAAGCCCGCGATATCCTGCTCAAGATCCGCACGGATCGCGGTTTCAAATGAATTCTGCGTCACCGCATAGCTGGCCGCCAACCCCATCAGACTGACGGTCGAGAACAGCAAGACCAGCAGCAGCGCCAACCGCACCGGCATGGACCGCCATAGCTGCGCCAGCCGCGCGGTCATCCGTCGATCCGGTAGCCGGCACCGCGCACGGTCTGGATCAGCTCGCGGTCAAAGGGTTTGTCCACCTTGGCCCGCAAACGGCTGATGTGGGTTTCGACAACGTTGGTCATCGGGTCAAAGCTGATGTCCCAGACCGCTTCAAGCAACATGGTCCGGGTCTGCACCCTGCCCTTGCGACGCAGCAGATGTTCAAGCAGCGCGAATTCACGGGGCAGCAGGTCGATCTCCTGTCCGGCGCGGGTCACCTTGCGGGTGATCAGTTGCATTTCAAGATCGCCTGCACGCAGCACGGTTTCCTGCTCCATCGCTTGNGGNCGNCGNGCNAGNGCGGTGACNCGCGCCGAAAGCTCGCCAAAGGCGAAGGGTTTGACAAGATAGTCGTCGCCGCCTGCGTTCAACCCGCTGATACGGTCATCGACGCTGCCCATGGCGGTCAGAAACAGCACCGGCGTCAGGTTNCCCGCGCCACGCAAGGTCTTGACCATCGTCAGCCCGTCGATCTCTGGCAACATCCGGTCGACGATCAGCACGTCGTAAGCCCCCGAGGTCGCCTGTATCAGCCCCTCGCGCCCTTCAGCGACAAGATCAACGGTATGCCCTTCTTCGCGCAACCCCCGCGCNATATAGGTTCCGGTGGTNGCATCATCTTCGACGACAAGCAGTTTCATATACAATGGTCCATTGCGGCTTTGATCCTTCGATACCTGATATAGGGCGNGCTGCCACCTGCGAGAGACCAGTTTACACATTTGTATAGCCCGCAAAAACCCGCTGTTAGAATGGGCTGCCATTTGGGTGTCATCCCTAAAGACGAAGGAAACACGCATGACATCTCTTTTCTCCTCCCCCCGCCGCGCAGCACCCTTTGTGCTCGCAGCGGCCCTTGCCTCTACCNCGGCCNTGACGCTTGCCCCGACGGCGGCTCTGGCGGTGCCCGCCGGCGGCTATGCCGATCTGGTCGAACAAATCTCACCCGCTGTTGTCTTCATCGAGGTGACCGGCACGGCAGAGCAGGCCAGCGCGCAGGTGCAACTGCCCGAAGGCATGCCAGAGGAACTGCGCAAACGTTTTGAGCANCTGATGCCGCAAGGACCGGCTGGCGCACAGCCGATGCACGGGCTTGGNTCGGGCTTTATCGTGTCCAAGGACGGANNGATCGTGACGAACAACCACGTTGTCGCCGGTGCNGACACGGTCAAGGTCAAGCTGGCCGATGGCCGCAGCTTTGACGCCAAGGTGGTCGGCAGCGATGTGCTGACAGATATTGCCGTGCTCAAGGTCGAAGCGGATGTGGACCTTCCNGCGGTGAAATTCGGGTCTTCCGATNNCATGCGCGTCGGCGACGAGGTGGTCGCCATGGGCAACCCCTTTGGTCTGGGNGGCACGGTCACNACCGGCATCATCTCGGCNAAGTCGCGCAATATCAACGCNGGCCCCTATGATGACTTTATCCAGACCGATGCGGCGATCAACCGTGGCAACTCNGGCGGGCCGCTGTTCAATAACGCGGGCGANGTGATTGGCGTGAACACCGCGATCCTGTCGCCTGATGGCGGCTCTGTCGGNATCGGCTTTTCCGTACCATCCGATCTGGTGCAGGACATCGTGGCCGANCTGTCNGACGACGGGGAAATCACCCGCGGCTGGCTTGGCGTTCAAATCCGNCCGATGACGGCAGAGGTCGCGCANGTGCTGGGGCTGGACGCGCCGAAAGGGGCGGTGATCGAAGCCATCGGCGATGACAGCCCGGCCAAGAAAGCGGGTCTTGAGAAAGGTGATATCATCCTGTCGTTCNACGACACAGAGATCAAGGAACTGCGCGACCTGACCCGCGCTGTGGCCGAAACCGATCCGGAAGCCAAAGCCGAGGTCATGGTCCTGCACAAGGGCAAAGAGGTCACGCGGACGGTCACCATCGGCACATTGGCCGATCAAAAAGCGTAAGCGTCTTCCAGCGGGCTTACCTCGTTCCCTGCTGGATTTGCCCGACCGCGTTCCCCAACGCGGCGGGCCCCACCGCCCGTCCCCCCGGTGCGGCAGACCACCTCCGACGTAGACCGTCGGGGGTGGTTTTCTTTTGGGCCTTCTACGGAGGTTTAGATTGTCGCCTCGAACAGCTTGCGCAGGTTTTCGGTGGTCAAGGTCACAGGGTTGCCACCGCAAGACGGGTCTTCAAGCGCCATCGCGACCAGATCGTCGATCCGGTCTGCGCTCACGCCCATTTCCGACAGTTTGCGCGGGATACCGAAGCTGTCGTTGAACTCCTGCACGAAGGCACGGAAGCCGTCATAGCCGCCGTCGATCCCCAGATACCCTGCCGCGCGGTCAAAGCGNTCGCGGATTTCAGGCTCGTTCAGGTCCAGCACCGCGGGCATGCAGACCGCATTGGTGGTGCCGTGGTGCGTNTTGAACACCGCGCCGATCGGGTGGCTCATGGCGTGNATCGCGCCCAGACCCTTCTGGAACGCCGTCGCCCCCATCGCCGCCGCCGACATNAGCTGCGCGCGCGCTTCNATGTCGTTGCCGTCTGCATAGGCGCGCGGCAGATAGTCGATGACCAGCCGCATGCCCTCCAGCGCGATACCNTGCGACATGGGGTGGTAATGCGGGCTGCTGAACGCCTCGACGCAATGGGCAAAGGCATCAAGGCCGGTGCCTGCGGTGATATGCTTGGGCATCCCCACCGTCAGCTCGGGGTCGCAGATCACGATGCTGGGCAGCACTTTGGGGTGGAAAATGATCTTTTTCACATGGGTTTCAGAGTTGGTCAGCACCGACGCGCGCCCCACTTCGGACCCGGTGCCCGCCGTGGTCGGCACGGCGATGATCGGCGCGATGGCATCGGCATCGGCGCGGGTCCACCAATCGCCCACATCCTCGTAATCCCACACAGGCCGCGACTGTCCCGCCATGAAGGCAACCATTTTGCCCAGATCCAACCCCGAGCCGCCGCCAAAGGCGATCACGCCATCATGCCCGCCCTCGCGGTAGACCTTCAGCCCCGCCTCGAGGTTCAGCTCGGTCGGGTTCGCGTCCACTTCCGAGAACATCGCACGGCCAAAGCCTGCGCCGTCCAGCAGGTCCAGCGTGCGGGTCGTGATCTCCATCGAGGCAAGGCCCTTGTCCGTCACCAGCAAGGGGTTTTTCATCCCCGTGGCCACGCAGGCCTCTCCGATTTCAGAAATACGGCCCGCGCCAAAGCGGATGGCGGTGGGGTAGGACCAGTTGTTTTGCAGTGCCATAAGGATCAAGCCTTTTTCAGGTGGTAAGATTTGGGGCGCGTCAGCGCCTGATAGCCAAGCTCGGACAGGCCCGCGCCCTGCCCTGTGTCCTTGCAGCCGGTCCAGCACAGGGCCGGATCAAGGTAATCGCAGCGGTTCATGAACACGGTGCCGGTTTCCAGCTGCGCGCCGATGGCATCGGCGGCATCCGCATCCTTGGTAAAGATCGCGGCGGTCAGGCCGAATTGGCAATCATTCATCAGCGCAATCGCTTCCGCGTCGTCCTTGACGGGCATGATGCCCACGACNGGGCCAAAGCTTTCGTCGCGCATCACNNGCATGTCGTGGGTGACGTTGGTCAGGATCTGCGGCGTGAGATACGCNCCGCCGTCATCCGCCTCAAAGGTATCGATCAGCGCGGTCGCACCGGCGGCGACGGCCTCGGAAATCTGGGCGCGGACCTCGGCGGCGAAACGGACGTTCGCCATGGGGCCGATATCGGTATCCGCCTCAAGCGGGTTGCCAAGCTTGAGCGCATTGACCCAAGCCACAGCCTTTTCGACAAAGGCATCATACAGGCTTTCGTGCACATAAATCCGTTCGATCCCGCAGCAGCACTGCCCCGCGTTGAACATCGCCCCATCCATCAGCCCGTCAACGGCGGCATCCACATCCGCGTCGGCGCGCACATAGCCGGGGTCTTTGCCCCCCAGTTCCGTCGCGACGGGGGTGAAGGTGCCTGCGGCGGCNACCTCCATCGCCTTGCCGCCCCCGACCGAGCCGGTGAAGTTCACGAAACCGAACTGCCGTTCAGCGATCAGCGCCGAGGTGGTGTCGTGATCAAGAAAGACGTTCTGGAAGACATCGTCGGGGATGCCTGCGGCGTGGAAAGCTTCGGCCAGACGTTCACCCACTTGCAGGGTTTGGGTGGCGTGTTTCAGCACCACGGTATTCCCCGCGATCAGCGCTGGCGCGACCGTGTTGATCGCCGTCATATAGGGGTAGTTCCACGGGGCCACGACCAGCACAACGCCGCGCGCCTCGCGGGTGATCTTGCGGGTGGCCTTGTCGCTGTCTTCGACAATCGTCGGGGCCAGCGCCTTTTCGGCGATGTCGGCCATATAGTTGCCGCGCTCGGCAAAGCCGCCAAACTCGCCGCCATAACGCACGGGACGGCCCATCTGATGCGCCAGTTCCTGCGCCATACGATCGGTGGTTTTGCCCACCTCGGCAATGGCATCGCGCACCAGTTGGACACGTTCGGACAAGGGGCGCGCGGCCCATGCGCCTTGTGCTGCCTTGGCGCGGGCGCAGACATCGCGTGCCGCATCCAGCGACAGGACAGGGCGTTCAAGGTAAACCGATCCGTCAATCGGTGAGATACATTTCAAAGTGTTTGTCATGGTTTATGCTCGCTCAAATCCGCGGTTGATTTCCCAGTCGGTCACGACCTTGTCGTATTCCTCCTGCTCCCATTCGGCTGCGCGGGTGTAGTGGTCAACCACGTCGTCGCCAAGGGCCTCGCGCAGCATGGCAGAGTTGCGCAGCGTTTGGGTTGCGGCACGCAGGGTGCGGGGGATTTCGGTGACGTTGGCGTCTTCGTAGACATCGCCCATCGTCGGCTCTTGCAAAGGCAGCTTTTCCTCGATCCCCTTCAGCCCTGCCGCAAGCAGCACAGCCTGCGCCAGATAGGGGTTCAGGTCAGACCCGCCAATGCGACATTCAACGCGAATCCCCTTGGTGCCATCGCCACACAGCCGGAAGCCCGCGGTGCGGTTATCGACAGACCAGACGGTTTTCGTAGGCGCAAAGGTGCCTTTGGCAAAGCGTTTGTAGCTGTTGATATAGGGCGCGAAGAAATAGGTGATATCAGGGGCATAGGCGATCAGACCGGCCATGAAATGCTGCATCATCTGCGACATGCCCAGCTTGGCGTCCTTGTCATAGAACGCGGGCGTGCCGTCTTTCCACAGCGACATATGCACGTGGCTGGACGACCCCACCTTATCCGCCGACCACTTGGGCAGGAAGGAGGCAGAGAACCCCTGCTGATAGGCGATCTCTTTCACCGCTTGTTTCGAAATCGTGTGATGATCGGCACAGGCCAGCGCATCGGCATAGCGGATGTTAAGCTCTTGCTGGCCGACCTCGGCCTCGCCCTTGGTGCATTCGACCGGAATCCCCGCCCCCACCAGATGGTTGCGCAGCGGTTGGAGGAAGCTTTCCTCTTTCGTGGTCTGGAACAGGCAGTAGTCTTCGTTGTGGCCGTTCAGGGGCACGAGGTTGGCGTATTTCTCTTTCTGCAAGGTGCGGTAGTCGCCCTCGAACAGAAAGAACTCAAGCTCGGTTGCCATCATCGCGTCAAAGCCAAGCGCATCCAGACGGGCGATCTGCTTTTTCAGCATGGCGCGCGGCGAATGGGAGACAGGTTCGTGGGTGTGGTGATCCAGCACATCGCCAAGCACCAGCACGGTTTTGTCCAGCCACGGCACATGGCGCATGGTCGACAGATCNGGNCGCAGCACATAGTCGCCATANCCGGTTTCCCAGCTGGTCGAGGCAAAGCCCTCGGGCGTGGACATCACCAGATCGGTTGCCAGCAGATAGTTGCAGCAATGCGTTTCCGCGTGGGAATGGTCGATGAAATTCGTAACGTGAAAACGCTTGCCCATCAGGCGGCCCTGCATGTCCACCAGTGCCACCAGCACCGTGTCCACCTCGCCTTTGGCGGCCAGGTCCTTGAGCGTGTCGAAAGTAAGGTTGCCCATCTGCAAACGTCCCTTTTGATGTGAGGGGGCGGCACAGATGCGCCGCCCCGATGGTCATGATGTCAAAGCCGGATCAGCCGAAAGTATAGGGTGGGCCCGCTTTCGAGATGACGTTGTTATAGTCGCGGAAAATCTGCACGATCTTGGCGGCGGTTTCGCCTTCTTCCGCCATCTCGTCCCAGAATTTCACTGCCGCTTCCTCGACCACTTTCCATTCATCCTGCGGTACGGATGTCAGCTCCAGCTTCTCGCCCGATGCACGCAGGCGCGCCTCGCCGCCCCAGTACCACTGGTTGCGGTAGGTGTGGCTTGCCTCGATCGCGGAGTTTACGATCTGCTTGAGGTGGTCCGGCAGCTCTGCCCATTTCTCGGCGTTGACGAAGAACGACCCGATCCACGCCCCCGAGATGTTGTTGGT